>DAIPIK010000093.1:0-4916 GCA_036770845.1 Polynucleobacter sp.
TCTATAGCCTTTTACCAAGGCCCTTAGTTGAGCGGGCAGTGCAATGCGTAGGGCGCCTTGATCAAGACACGACCGGTTTATTGCTGCTCTCGGATGACGGTCAATTTATTCATCGCATGACAACGCCCAAGAAAAACATTGGTAAGGTCTACGAGATTACTGCGGCCGAGCCGATTACCCAAAAGCAAATCGACCATTTACTGGGCGGCGTTGTTTTAGACGATGATCCCAGCCCCTGTTTTGCTAAAGCATGTACCCTACTGGATGAGCGTCGTTTGGCAATGACGATTGTGGAAGGGCGCTACCACCAGGTGAAGCGCATGCTCGCTGCAGTAGGCAATCACGTCGCTCTATTGCATCGATCCTCGATCGGAAATTACGCCATGCCAGACGATCTCAAAGAGGGTCAATGGCGCTGGATTGGTCCCCAAGAAATAGCATTACTGGCACAGCCCATCGAATAAGCAGTGTGGGCGCCGCCCTTTTCGCCATTTTCATGGGGAGATAAGCCATTGCAGCTAACTCTAAGACCTGAATTGCTGAATTATTAAGTTTGTATTTACTAACTTAATGCACTATTTCCGCCAAAGCGGAACGCACATTGGCGCCGCCAAATGAAGCTAGAATGAATGCCCCGCCAAAATAAAGGCATGGCGCCCAAAGGAAAATGAAAGATGATCTTCAAAAAATCCCAATCGATTAAGTTCTTGCAGCCCACCATGGAGTCCTTTGAAACAATCATAGGACCCGCAACCGAGGTGCATGGAAGGCTAGTGGCCAATGAGAGCCTGCGAATTGACGGGCGCGTCATTGGCAATATTGAAGCGCGTCAGGGCAAAAGCGTCAGTATTGCGCTGGGTAAAACGGGCGTGGTTCAGGGTGATATTTTTGCATTTCGAGTACTGGTTGCAGGACGAGTGGAGGGCAATATTTATGCTACCGAGCGCGTCGAATTGCATGAGGGCGCAGAAGTGCGTGGCGATATTACGTACGGCCAGCTGGGAATTGAACACGGCGCTAAGTTAAATGGCTTGATGATATCGACCAACGGCGAAGATCCACAAGGATCCTCTGATTCGGCGGCAATTTTTCAGGCCAATTGGAGCAAGATTAAAAGCAAGTAAAGCCTGCTTGCTGGGCCATCCATTCATTTGCTCCAAATTAAGAACAGGCAGCCATGGGATTATTTGATTTAGTAAAAGGCAAGCCCTCCTTTATGGGCCAACTGCAATTTGACCTGAACGTTTTCCAGTTTTATTGCGAGCGCTTTAAATACGATAGCTTCCAAGACTTTTGGCATGCCAGTAGCCCAAAATCCGATGGAGAAGTAGCGCGTTTGGTTGATCAACTCTATGCCTGCGAAGCGGATTTTCCAAAGGATGACTTTCTGCACGCGCAGTTAGCGCAGGCTTGTTTGGATATTGAAAAGCATTGGTTTAATACCTATGGAATTAGCCCTGAGTCCCATACGCTTTTTTTAAATATTAGCTTGCAGGCACGCCAAGCATATGAAGAATCGATTGCATTAGAGCCAGCAGAGCAAGTGGAATCAAACCCAGAACTGCGGGTCGATGACTGCAATAAGGCCTTTAAAAAATACGAGCAAAGCCTTGCGGAACAAGGCTTACCTGCATTTGATGACGCAATCAAAATGCATTATTTTATGAACGACATTAATGAAAATTTATCTGCATTATTTA
The DNA here is from genome assembly GCA_036770845.1 of Polynucleobacter sp. Classification (GTDB taxonomy): domain Bacteria; phylum Pseudomonadota; class Gammaproteobacteria; order Burkholderiales; family Burkholderiaceae; genus Polynucleobacter. The sequence goes on from DAIPIK010000093.1 coordinate 1,701, forward strand.
AGTACAGCGGTAGCGTGCTTAGGGTTTTAGAACAAGATTCCTATATGCAAGATGACGATGTGAGTTGGGGGCGCTGGACTCTGTTTAGAGACACTACTGGCTATACCGATATTTGGATTGTGCGGATTGAAGGGGGCAGAGCTGAAGTGGTGAAAATGGTCTCCAAGGTAGATGCAGATTCCTACAGTTTGGACGAGGCTCCCAGGGGCATTCAATTCGACTCGGAAATTTTCAAAGCGATCGATAAGACGCGAATTACTGCATTTGATAATTCTGAATTTAATGACCCCCCACCGCCGTATTTCCAAATGCTTTCCATGATGAAGGCAATCGCAGCTAAATCCGATAGCGGTTCATAAATAAAAAATGCCCCAACAAAGGGGCATTTTGATGAAGGCTTAAAGCCACTTACTCGGTGTCGCTAGAGTCCGTATTCTGATAACTTTGGGTGCTGGATGGCGCATAGTTTGTGGATGACGGAATAGGGTCGATCACCCTGAGCTCACCACTCAGCTTTGCGCCTTTTTCAACGCTCATTTCAGCGTATTGGGTAAGGCCAGTAATCTTAGCGCTAGAGCGAATATTAAGGTGATTGGTTACATGAAGACCTTGAGTCACTTCACCTCGAATTTCTACGACTTCCGCATTGATTCGTCCATTCACAATACCCGTGGTGTCCACTAAAACTTCTTTTGTATTGAGCTCACCTTCTACAAGTCCAGCAACGACAGCCATTTCTGGCACCTCAAATGTGCCTTTAACAATGACGCCTTCGCCAACAAAAAGAGACCCTTTTGGATTGTTATCCGTCATATTCAATTTCCTGAAGTAATCAATGTGAAACCATACTATAACAATATGGCCAGAAGATAAAAAGGGTATCTACGCCCATTGCCCTCGATTGGAGCATCATTTTTTGGTTGTAGTGGGGGTCGACAGCTCTGAAAACTGGTCTTTCAGATTATTCAGTTCGCCAATCTTGCTTTCGATTAGCGGAATTTGCTTCTGAAGGGCTTGTAGATTCTCGCGGTAATGGGCTTCAATCTCCTCCATTTCCTTGCGGGTGATCACGCCACCCATTTCTTTCGTCATTTCAGGGCTAAATCGAATGGCCACCCGGAAACCAAGAAAGTGGATGCCGATCCCGACGATTAGAAAGACGCTAATAGACAAAAAAGCAATCTTAATCAGGGTTCTACCCGTTATTTTGATTTGCTTCATGTTCGAAGTGGATCCTGAAATCCAAATAAGCTGCATTTTGCTATTTATCCTCTTTAGAGAAAGGGTATTCCTTAAGCTCGCTTATTTTATCAGTAGGCATTGATTTTTCTAAAGCGGACCCATGCTGAATATAGTTCCTGTGAGGCGGGCTAATTTGCTAAGATTCAACATAATAAACAATAGAGACAAAAGTTACCTTACTGTGCCCCATTTTATTGCGGTGCAGCAAAGAACAGGATAAAAGGCATGTCGCCAGTACAAAATACCTCAATGCCAGATATTCTTGGATCCGCTCTGAAGGCGGCTAGGGAGGCACGCCGGTATGAGCGTAGTGAGTTAGCAGGCTTATGCTGTTTATCCGCCAAAATGATTTCAGAGTTGGAAGAGGGGGGCATGAGTTCCTTCTACAGCTACCCGCTAAAAATCAATGCTGCCAAACGCGTTGGCAATCTGCTCAACCTTTCCGAATCAGACTACCTCAGTTTTCCGCGTCCAATAGTGGTGGATGGAGAAGGGGGCGCAGAGGGGTCCTTGGGCAGTGGGGATAAAAATGAGTCCAATGAGAGCGCCTCTTCTGAAAAGACCGCTTCATCTGCGCTAGATGGTCCATCGACCAGCTCAGCTAAGAACTCGGTTAATCCTGCAATAACGGAGCGCTTAGAGTGGCAAGAGCTGTTGACAGAAAAAGTAGGGGGAGATTTAGCGGAGGCAAATACGCGAAGTGGATTTCGGTTTTCAGGGAAGTCGATTGCATTTCTTTCCTTTGGTATTGTGATTGCAGCAATTGTGTTCAGCTTGAACTCAAAATACGATATCGCATACCAGGTCGCTTCACTGCTTGAGCGAGATGCAAAACCACTCGAAATTATTCCTGCAGAATTACCTAAGGCGCCAAGCGATGAGGCAAAGGCAGAAGCGCAAAGTGCACCTGCCGAAGCAAGCCAAGAAGTTAAGCCTCCTGAGGTAGCTGCGGCAGCAGGCCAATGTCCCTTAAAACAGGATGGGCAATTGTTCACGTATCAAACTGCGAGCCCAACCAAGGCTGGTGACACTGTTAATATAAAAACATTAATTAAGCAGACAATCTGTTTTATTGATGGGGGTGGTAAGCAGCTTGTGATTGCATTAGAGGCGAACACTGCCCATGCCTTTAAGGGCGTAGCGCCTTTTACGGTTCTGGGTCAAGATTTAGACAATGTAGAGATGTTTTTTCAGGGTTGGCGAGTACGGCTACCAAACGCAGGATCGAAGCAAGTGAAGTTAGTCGAGGTTAATTGATAGCGCGCTATCGTGTGCGCTAATTTTCTGAGGTATTAACATGTTCGAGTTTTCTAAAAAAGGCCCAATGGCCGACACGCAACTGAGTTATGCAAGCACGATTGGAGCGGGCTCGACGATTAAGGGCAACTTCACGCACCGTGGCAATGTGCTGTTATCCGGCCACCTCAGTGGGGACATGCATCAAGAAGAGGATTCTGCTGGATCACATGAGGGCTACACCGCCGTCGTTGGTAAAACCGGTTTTCTCGAGGGCAATATTTACAGCTCCCATGCCATCATTATTGGCCGCATCGAAGGCTCAGTTTATGCCAAGGGCCGTGTTGAAATTTATCCTGGGGCCGTCGTGAACGGTGATGTGACGTATTCACAGATTAACGTACACCCGGATGCGAAGGTAAATGGTAATTTGAAGTGCTTGCTTTCGGATTCATTGGCGCATTTGGCTAACGAACAGGCGGATGCGGGCTTAAACAATGTGCTGCCAATAAAAAAGGCGGAGGGCTAGTAAATACACTAAGCCTACTTGGGGTAGGCGACGTTCTTTTGCAAATCCTGCAGCATCCATGTCTTGGTTAAATCGCCAGTGGGACCAAATGCAACAAAGGCATAAAGTAATCCCAAAACCAGCAAGGCAATCAATAGCACTTTCAGATTGGTGTAGTCACGCACAGTTGGAGCAAGCTTTGGCGGAGCGGAGGGCTTTGGCGGGGCAAA
>DAIPIK010000094.1:0-4916 GCA_036770845.1 Polynucleobacter sp.
TTCCGTGTTTACCGGTATTCCGGTGCGCTCCGACGTTGCCATGACCGGGGAAATTACCTTGCGGGGTGAGGTGCTTCCGATTGGCGGCCTGAAAGAGAAGCTATTAGCTGCTCACCGGGGCGGAATTAAGCTGGCTTTAATTCCGGAAGAGAATGTCAAAGACTTAATTGATATTCCAGATAACGTGAAGAATGCAATCGAGATTGTTCCCGTGCGCTGGATCGATAAAGTCTTGGAGCTTGCTTTAGAGCGCAATCCTGAAGCGCTGCCCGATCCAAGTCCGGATGAGTTAGCCAAAAAGGCAGCGGAAGCTAGCAAGGCTAGCCCTGCTATTTCGGGCGGGGAAGTTTTAAAGCATTAATTGGGTCGCTGGGTTGTACCCTTTGTGCAGCAAAGGCATGGGCTTAATCTAAAAAATAAGCACCCATGCTCGACTAAGGGTACAATTTCGGTTGTTTTATGGGGCGCTTAGCTCAGTTGGTAGAGCGTCTGCCTTACACGCAGAATGTCGGCGGTTCGAGCCCGTCAGCGCCCACCATGCCCTATTCGTGATCTCGATTGGATTTCCAAGTATTTCGATTGCTCGCCACTCCCCGACAATTTTATAAACCCTGCGATCATTAATCGGTAAAGCCATTTCATGTTTGATTCCGTTCGTAAGCACCAACGCCTATTGCAGTTCGTTCTGCTAATCTTGATTGTTCCCTCCTTTGTTTTGTTTGGCGTTTCAGGCTATACCGATTTCTTTGAGCAAGAAACCGATTTAATTAAAGTTAATGGCAAAGCCATTACTGCCCAAGAGGTCGATAAATCGGCCAAGCGCCAGTCTGAGCGCGTTGGGGCTAATTCCCAAATTGCACAAAGTCTGCCGTTTCGCCAAGCCGTATTGGATGAACTGTTACAGCAACGCCTCTTGGCTTTTGCAGTCAACAAACTGCAGTTACGCATTAGCGATCAAGCGCTGACAAAAAACCTAGCCACCATTCCTGAAATAAAGGCCCTCTACAAGCCCGATGGTAGTTTCGATAATGCCCGCTACCGCCAGCTTTTAGCCAATGCCGGAATGACGATTGAGCAATTTGAGGGTGGCCAGCGTTTTGACTTGATGATCCAGCAATTCGTGACCTCTGCAGCGCGTACTGAGTTACCAGCGCCAAAGTTGGCTGGTTTAATTTCGGCCTTGTACGAGTCGGAACGCCAGGTGCAGTCTATCCAATTTACAGCAGCGGATTTTGTCTCGAAAGTGACTCCAACGGAAGCCGAGCTGCAGGATTTTTATAAGGCAAACTCCCGTTTATTTCAAACGCCAGAACGCATTGATATTGAGTTTTTAGTATTGCGCGCTGACCCCAAGGAAGATGCCAAAGCCTTTGGTGAAAAAGCCGATCAGTTTGCTAATCTGACCTACGATCAATCCGATAGCCTGAAACCTGCCGCTGATAAATTAAAGCTGAGCATTCAGTCGGTCAAGGAAGTATCCCGCGGTGGCAAAGCAGGGCTTCCTGCCGATCATCCCCTGAATAACCAAAAAGTGATTCAAGCCCTTTTTGGTGACGATGCTTTAAAAAACAAACGCAATATTGAGGCAGTACAAATTGCTCCTGGTGTTTTTGTATCCGCCCGTGTGACCCAGTTGCTTCCCGCAGAAGTATTACCCTACAGTGCGGTAGCCAGTGAAGTCAAACGCCAGGTTACCGTGCGTAGCGCTGAAAAGCTCGCTAGCGCTGCTGCAGCCGAGCGCTTTATTGCTGCCGAAAAAAATCCATCGAGTGCTACTGGATTTGCTGCTCCAATGTGGGTATCCCGTAATAAGCCTGCCAACCTAGTTGGCCCCGCCTTAGATGCCGTGATGGCAGTGGATCCTAGTAAGTTGCCCGCGGTTATCTCGATTGCGAATGCCGGATCGGGTACAACCTTGTATCGGATTGATCAAGTCCGTCAGCCTCCTGCAGTAGATGCAAAAGTTCGACAAGCGCAATCCCAGCAAATTCAGGCCCTTGCTGCACAAGCGGAATTTGTTGGATTTATGTCCTTCTGGCGCAACGAAGCTAACGTCAAAGTGATTAACCCCTTAAAACAATCCAGTAGCAGTTCGGGCGGTTAATTCTTTTTAGGTATGAGTTGCCCATAGAATGGGGCAAGGGATGTCCAGACGTTCTGAAACATAATGCTCTGTGCTGCCTCGTTCGGATGAATCCGGTCTGCTTGAAAGAGCTCGTTACGCTGAGCGACACCCTCTAAGAAAAAAGGCAGCAGCGCCACTTGCTGACTTTTAGCAATTCGGACAAAAAGCTGAGCAAACTGCTGGGTGTATTCCTGGCCATAGTTCGGCGGAATGCGCATACCAATCAATAGCACTTCAGCGCCTGATTTTTTACTGAGGTCTACCATGGTTCGGATATTCTTTTCCGTTTCTGCCAGCGGCAGGCCACGCAAGGCATCGTTTGCCCCCAACTCAATAATGACCAGCTTGGGTTTCTTCTGAGCCAATAACTTGGGTAGCCGTGTTAGCCCTCCGGAAGTCGTTTCGCCGCTAATGCTGGCATTCATGATTTCCCAGGGGCTTCCTTCTTGTTTTAGGCGACTTGCCAATAAGGAGACCCAGCCACTACCGCGTGCAATGCCATACTCTGCCGACAGGCTATCGCCCGTTACCAATAGGGTAGGTTTAGTAGGGTCTTGTGCTTGGGCTGGGCCGATTAATGTCAGCCCGAGTAAGATGATGGCAATGCAAAATTTCAAGCGATATTCCTTATGAGCAATCAATCGGTTGTGCTGCGCGCTCAGCAGCTGGGTAAGGCGGTCAATACCAGCGATGGGCCGCTTACTATTTTGCATGACATTTCATTTAGCGTCTGCGCCGGAGAAAGCGTTGCGATTGTGGGCGCATCCGGATCAGGAAAAAGCACCTTGCTCAGCATACTGGCTGGCCTCGATACGCCCAGCAGCGGTGTAGTTGAACTGGTTGGTGAAAATCTCGCCCAGTTGAGCGAAGACGGCCGGGCCCAACTCCGCGGTAAACAGGTTGGTTTTGTGTTTCAGTCGTTTCAGCTCATACCGCACCTCAGTGCCTTAGAAAACGTGATGTTGCCCTTGGAGCTGCGCGGTGTATCGCTGAGCGATGCTCGGGAGCAAGCGCAGTATTGGCTGGATAAAGTAGGCTTAAGCGCGCGCCTCAATCACTTCCAAAAAACCTTATCGGGTGGTGAGCAGCAGCGCGTTGCCTTAGCCCGCGCCTTTGTCGGTAAGCCGGCTATTTTGTTTGCGGATGAGCCGACTGGCAGCTTAGATCAGGCCAGTGGTGGCAGGGTGATTGACCTCTTGTTTGACCTGAACCAAGCCAATGGATCGACCCTGATTTTGGTAACGCACGATGCGGTTTTGGCGGGGCGCTGTGCTCGCCAGCTTCACCTTCAGGCTGGAGCCTTACTGGCGGAGTAAAAATAAGAGGTGTTTTAGTCCAAACCTTATAATTGCCAAATGTCTTTTTTTCGTTGTATGCCAGGGGCCGATGCCCTCTCAGCCTTCCGCCAACAGCGGCTTTTGGCTTCGCTTTCAGAACAAGGCATTTCCCTAGAAGCCATACAAGCGCAATACCTGCATTTCGTGTGGTCAGAGACCGCGCTAGATGATGCTCAGCTCGACGTTTTGGATGGCCTCTTAAGCTACGGTACGCCTTTTACTCCCCTAGAGCCGAAAGCAGGGTGGTTAGCCAGCCTAGGTAAATCGCCACAACCATCGCAGGCGATTGCGATCCCCCGCTTTGGCACAGTATCGCCATGGGCTAGTAAGGCCACTGATATTGCGCGCCAATGCGGTCTATCGCTATTACGCATTGAGCGTGGTATTCAATACACCTGGGTTGCTAAAAGTAACTTAAGTACACAACAGCAGCAAACGGTGTTGGCTGCTTTGCATGACCGCATGACGGAAACCGTTGTTGATTCTGTGGATGCGGTAGCGCCGCTCTACCAAACTCTAGTGGATCGTCCACTGCTGCGGATACCGGTGATGGCCGAGGGTGAGGTTGCTTTAGAAAGAGCCAATGTGGAGTTGGGTCTTGCGCTATCGGAAGATGAGATTACGTACCTTGCCGAGAACTTTAAACGCCTTGGTCGTGACCCCAGCGATGTTGAACTGATTATGTTTGCGCAAGCCAATAGCGAACATTGCCGTCACAAAATTTTTAATGCCTCATGGACCATTGATGGCGAGCAGCAAGATATTTCTTTATTTGGCATGATTCGCAATACCCATCGCCTGCAACCCAAAGGGACGATCGTTGCGTATTCCGATAACTCGGCCGTCATGGAGGGCTGCGAAGCGCAAACTTGGGTACCGCAGGGCGCTGATCAGCGCTATCAAAAAGAGCAGCGACTGACCCATACCTTGATGAAGGTCGAGACCCATAACCATCCTACGGCAATTGCCCCCTTTCCTGGGGCCTCTACCGGCGCTGGTGGCGAAATCCGCGATGAGGGTGCCACCGGTATCGGCGGAAGACCGAAAGCGGGTCTCACTGGCTTTTCCGTATCCAATCTGAATATTCCTGCGATGCATTTACCGTGGGAGGCGCCGCACTACGGCAAGCCCGAGCGGATTGCGACGCCACTGCAAATCATGATCGAAGGCCCGCTCGGCGGCGCTGCCTTTAATAATGAATTCGGGCGCCCGATTCTAGGTGGCTATTTTCGCGTATTTGAACAAACCATCAATGGCGTGCGTCACGGCTATCACAAGCCCATCATGATTGCCGGCGGCATTGGCAATATTGACGCAATCCATACGGCTAAAAAAGAAATCAAAGCAGGGCACTTACTGGTTCAGTTAGGCGGTCCGGGCATGCGTATTGGTATGGGCGGCGGTACCGCTAGCTCGATGGCAACGGGTAGCAATGCGGCTGATTTGGATTTCAA
>DAIPIK010000095.1:0-4806 GCA_036770845.1 Polynucleobacter sp.
AGACTAGCGTTGCTTCGCCTCCAGTTATAGGCCTCCGCAATTTCCAGAGGATAAGTGGAACCCAGCAACATGAGGGATAAAAGGGAATCGGGATAGAGTGCAATCGAGGAAACCAGCGATTGCAATTGCTGCTGCGAAAATGCCGGGGACTGTGCTTGACCGGGGTCGTATGCACTTTGCATATACGACTGGCCTGCGTTGGGCATGGTGTTGGTATTGGATGCACAGGCTGCCAAGAATGCCGATGTGCTCAGTGCAGTAGTAGCCAATACGGCCAATCGGGTAAGTCGCAAAATAAAATCCCTTTAATTGCAAGTAGGATCTTATTTTGTCATGAATTCCAATCGATGCGCAAAGCGATGCTTTAGGGGCGCTGATTGACTCGCTGCATCAGGGCTTCGGCGCTCTCTTTACGCTCGCTATACCGATCTACGAGGTAATTGGCATTACCCCGGGTCAGCAGGGTAAATTTATACAACTCTTCGAGCACATCCACGACACGATCGAAATAAGCGGAGGGTTTCATGCGATCGTGCTCATCAAACTCCAGAAAGGCTTTAGCAACCGAAGACTGATTAGGGATCGTAATCATCCGCATCCAGCGGCCTAGTACGCGCATTTGATTCACTGCATTAAAGGATTGCGAGCCACCGCAAACTTGCATCAGAGCCAAAGTCTTGCCTTGGGTTGGGCGAACAGCGCCAATGCTCAGTGGTATCCAATCGATTTGCGCTTTCAGAATACCGGTCATCGCGCCATGGCGCTCTGGCGAACACCACACCATTCCTTCGGACCACTCGGAAAGTTGTCGCAGTTCCGCTACCTTGGGGTGGGTTTCAGCGGCATCGTCCGGCAAAGGCAAGCCGCTCGGATTGAAAATCTTTACCTCGCCACCCATTAAGGTCAGAATGCGCGCCGCCTCTTCCGTTAGAAGCCGACTAAAGGAGCGTGTACGCAAAGATCCGTAGAGCAATAAAAAGCGCGGCGCATGGCTAGGCTGGGGATGCTGTAATTGAGTCGCACTGGGAATCGCAAAGCAGGCTGTATCCAGCTGCGGCAAATCAGCCGCCGAAGTAGCATCGAATGAAGTCATGGCACTGATTGTAATGAGAGCATGGCCTTACTGCGCTGGCCGCCACTTATTCACCATCGCCACCAAGGAGAGCATGACCGGCACCTCGACCAAGACACCCACCACCGTCGCTAATGCCGCGCCTGAGTTGAGTCCAAATAAGGAAATCGCGACCGCGACAGCGAGCTCAAAAAAGTTGGAGGTGCCAATCAAACACGCCGGGCCTGCCACATCATGCGGCAACTTCATTCGTTTAGCGGCCCACCAGCTGATGAAAAAGATACCGTAGGTTTGCAAAATGAGTGGAATTGCAATCAAGACAATAACAAGCGGCTTATCAATAATCGTATTCGCCTGAAAGCCAAACAGCAACACGACGGTTGCAATCAAACCCACAATCGACCAAGGCTTGAGCTGGGCAACAAACTGCCCTACCGCATCGGGTGAGCGCTTAGCCAACACAAATCGAGTAGCAATACCCGCAACGAGGGGTAAGACTACATACAGTACTGTCGATATGAGGAGCGTCTCCCAAGGCACTGTCACATCGGTGACGCCCAATAGAAAAGCAGCAATCGGTGCAAAGGCAATCACCATAATCAAATCGTTTACGGACACCTGCACCAAGGTGTAATTGGCATCACCCTTCACCAATTGACTCCAGACAAATACCATCGCAGTACACGGTGCAACACCTAATAGAATCATGCCGGCGATGTACTCTTGGGCCGACTGAGGATCTACCCAGGGCGCAAAGAGGTATTGGAAGAAGAGCACGCCCAATGCAGCCATCGTGAAGGGCTTGACTAACCAGTTGATCACCAAGGTCAGAATCAAGCCTTGCGGCTTTTTGTGAATGTCCTTTACGGCACTCCAATCAATTTGGATCATCATCGGGTAAATCATGATCCAAATGAGGACGGCAACGACTAAGTTCACATGAGCGAATTCAATCTCAGAAATCGCTTGAAATACCCCCGGAATGAGTAAGCCCAGCAGAACGCCAGCGGCGATGCCAAGACCAACCCAGACCGTTAAATACCGTTCAAATAATCCCACGCTTAGACCTTCGCTAGTTTTTTGAGTTCGCTCTGAATGCTAAGCGCATCGAGCTTTTCAAGGGGAAGATCGACGAGCATATCAATGCGTTTTTTTAGACCAATCATCACATCCCGAAAAGCCCTGCGCTTGTCCTCATCACTACCGCTCACTTGCGATGGGTCAGGAAAGCCCCAGTGGGCTGTAGCGGGATTACCAGGCCAAACGGGGCATACTTCACCGGCCGCATTGTCGCAAACCGTAATAATGAAATCCATCTTCGGCGCATCAGGCAAAGCAAATTCATCCCAATTTTTAGAACGCAGTTTGCTGTGGTCGTATCCCAGTTCGCTTGCGATCTCAGCAGCAAATGGATTGACCCGGGTGCCAGGCGTCGAACCCGCAGAGTAGCCGATAAAGCGGCCACTGGGGTGGGTTGAAGCCAAAGCCTCGCCTAAAACCGAGCGTGCGGAATTGTGGGTGCACAAAAATAGAATGTTGTATGGCTTCATTGGGCCTTTGCCTTTCGAGTAAGGGGTTTGGGTAGACAGGATTGACCGCCGCAGCAGTTATCGAGCAGAAACTCAACGAGGGCCGTGGTGTGAACAGCGTTTGGCCGGTAAATTAAATTGCGGCTTTGACGCTCTTGCGTGATGAGCTGCGCTTGCATCAATTCTTTTAAATGAAAGCTCAGGGTGGCATTGGGTATGCCCAGCATTTCGTGAATTTGCGTTGGCGTTAAACCGACATCGCCTTTTTGAACAATCAGACGAAAGACATTGAGTCTGGATTCTTGCCCTAAGGCGAGGAATGCGTTGACTGCATCAGTATTTTTCATATTTCCATGATAATGGAAATATATGACGGATATATGACAGCCAAAAAACAAAGGGCTATAACAATCGCATAGCCCTTTTGTGCCTAAAGAAAAACCGTTTAGCTTTTAAGCGCCTTATTGTTGAGTTGACCACCCCAGCTAAACACCGAATTGGCAATACTGCCAATATCTTTCGCCATGCGCTTGGGTGATTGAGCAATCATAGGCTTTAAATTGCTGAGTATCTTCTTGGCCTTTTTTTGATCCACTTTTTTGTGAATCAAATTCGCCTCAGGCAAGTCTGGGTTGTTGTTGCTAGGCGGTATTAGGGTCGCCAATGAAATCGAATCCATATACGACTCCATCTTGATGGCTAAGTCGCGCCAAATCTCCCCATCCAACCCATCAGTCGCAGAACCCTTGCCTTGGTCAACCGCGCGCATGATGTCGCCGATCGATACCGCTTCCGGCGGACGCGTTAACCAATAACCGCCACCGGGTCCTTTATGGCTATCAATGAGTTGAGCGGTTTTCAGATTACTGAAAATCTGCTCTAAGTAGGAAACAGAAATATCGGTCTGCTTGCTAATGTTTTGCAAGTTAATCGCATATTTACCCTGAGACTGGCTCGCTAAACTAACCAAGGCTTCGACGGCATAACGACTTTTGGTGGTGATTTTCATATTCATCTACTCCTAATGGATTTCGATGAATACACTTTAGACTTAAATTCATTCATTAAAAAGAAGATAATTATGTAATATATTTTCGTTATTTACTGAATGTTATCCTATAATACTGAGGGATTCTAAACACATCATGGACACAAAAGCATGACACAACACTTTAATTACAGGCACTTACATTACTTTTGGGTGGTAGCCAAGGAAGGCAGCATGACCAAGGCTGCCAGCAGGCTTAACATTGCCGTTCAAACCGTCAGCTCTCAAGTGCATGAGCTGGAAAAAGACTTGGGGCATTTGTTGTTTAAGCCAGCAGGACGGGGTTTAACGCTGACGGATGCCGGTTTTGCTGCCATGAAATTAGCTGACCAAATCTTTCAGATTGGCGAAAAATTACCCAGCATTGTGAGTGGCTCTGCAGCCGTACCGCGTAATCGCTTGGCACTGGGTGTTGCCGATGGCTTACCAAAGCTCGTCAGTAAAGAATTACTGGACAGCATCATTCATGAGCAGGAAATACAACTGGTGTGCCACGAAGGCGAATTCGAGGACTTACTGGCTGATTTGGCATTGCATCGGCTTGATCTCGTATTTGCTGATCGCCCTGCTCCGGTCAATAAAAATATGAGCCTCTACAGTCAGGAACTCGGGCATTCGCCAGTAAGCTGGCTTGCATCTGCAAATTTACTTGAGCAAGCAAAAGAGAACTTCCCTTATAGCCTGGCTAGCATTCCCGTCATCATGCCGACCTACCACTCAACGGTACGCTTTAAATTGGATTTGTGGTTTGAAAAGCTGGGCATCACTCCCAACATCGTTGGGGAGTTTGAGGACAATGCCTTAATGGTGACCTTTGGGTCGAGTGGCTTCGGTGTATTTCCGGCGGCATCCATTTTGCTATCGGAGCTTGAGCACCATTACCAAGTGCATTCAGTCGGGGCATGCGACGATATTTATGAATATTTCTACGCCATAAGGTCGGAAAAACGCATACAGCATCCTTTGGTGCAATCCATTCTGGCAACACCGATGCGCAGCGTATCCCGTAGCAATCGTGAGCACATTACAGTGAAATAAAAAAACGCCTGGGTTCACCAGGCGTTTTCTGTTGGTAACGGAGTATTCTCCGCCAAACTTGCTTACTTACTTCGCAATAAAGCCTGCTTCTTGCATCAGCTGCCTGTGCAAGGCAGCGT
>DAIPIK010000096.1:0-4795 GCA_036770845.1 Polynucleobacter sp.
CGCGCATGCCGCGACCACCACCACCACCAGCTGCCTTGATGATGACGGGGTAACCTACTTTTTTAGCGATCGCAATAATTTCTTTGGGGTTGTCTGGCAGCGCGCCGTCGGAACCCGGAACGCAGGGGACACCCGCTTTAATCATGGCGCGTTTGGCTGACACCTTGTCGCCCATCAGGCGAATGGTCTCTGGACGAGGGCCAATAAATGCAAAGCCCGATTTTTCAACGCGCTCGGCAAAGTCGGCATTCTCGGATAGAAAACCATAGCCAGGATGGATGGCTTCTGCGTCGGTAACCTCTGCTGCGGAAATGATCGCTGGCATATTGAGGTAGCTCAGCGGCGAAGGGGCGGGCCCAATGCATACGGCTTCATCAGCGAGTTTGACGTACTTGGCTTCTTTATCGGCAACGGAATACACCACCACCGTCTTAATGCCGAGCTCGCGGCAAGCGCGCTGGATGCGAAGAGCAATTTCTCCGCGGTTAGCAATCAGAATCTTATCGAACATGGCGCCTTAGCTTAAAAGGATGTGGAGAAATTAGGCAATCACAAATAATGGCTGGTCATATTCAACGCCCTGACCGTTCTCGCACAAAATCTGTTTAACGACGCCCGCCTTCTCTGATTCAATCTCGTTTAAGAGTTTCATCGCCTCAATGATGCAGAGGGTTTGGCCCACCGTAACGATGTCGCCAACATTAACGAAATTGGGCGATTCCGGATTGGCGGCGCGGTAAAAGGTTCCAACCATGGGGGACTTCGCAATGAACCCGGCAGCAGTAGCCGCAGATTCTTCGGCGGCAGCATGTTCGGCAGCAGTGGGCGCTGCAGGCACAGGCGCACTAACTGCAATGGGAGCAGGTGCTGCAGCTGCATAAGTAATTGGCGCAGTACTTGGTTGTCCTTGCGCTAACTTCGCATTCACAATACGAACCCGGTCTTCGCCTTCGTTCACTTCAAGCTCCGAAATGCCTGATTCAGAAACCAAGTCGATCAGCGTTTTTAGTTTTCTCAGATCCATGGAGTTAGGTCCTTCTGGTAAAAAATGACGGGAAAGAAAATTACGATTGTTTGAGCTGCTGGCTGGCTGCTTGCAATGCCAGTGCATAGCCGATTGGGCCTAGTCCGCAAATGACACCTTTGGCAATGTCGGACAAATACGAGTGCTTACGGAATTCTTCGCGTTGGTGAATATTGGATAAATGCACTTCAATGAAGGGAATGGCAACGCCCGCCAAGGCATCCCGCAGGGCAACGCTGGTATGGGTAAAACCACCCGGATTGATGATGATGAAATCAATCCCATCCTGTTTTGCTTTCTGAATGCAGTCTATTAACTCGCCTTCATGGTTGCTTTGAAAGGTACTCAGCAGGATTCCAGCGTCTTTTGCTTGGGTTTCTAAGCCTTGATGGATATCGCTGAGGGTGGTATGGCCATAAACCTGCGGTTCGCGGCTACCCAGCAAATTGAGGTTAGGGCCCTGAATAACTAAAACTGACGGTTTTTTTGACATAGATCGCTAATTTTAGAAACAGTTAAGAACAGATGATGTCAGGCTTTTCAAATCACGCTGCGAGGATTTCTGACTGATTACGGCACACGCAAACGCGGAGTTGGATCGATTCAGCATGGGTTGAAGTATACCCCCTGGGCCGGGGGCAAAATCGCTAAATCCAGGAAAAAAGATCTAATTTCTACAAAATGAGTGAAATAAAGCTAGCTTAGCTGCTTAAAATTGCTTGGAATACCGATTTATTCCTACTCTAAAACTCAGCTATTTTAATTAAATAGCTGCTTTAATCTGCTTTCTGAGCTCATCTTCGCTTATCTTGCCTAATTTCGTATTCATCACCTTACCTTTGGCATTAATGACAACGGTATAGGGAAGGGCGCCTTGGGTGTTACCTAAGGCCTTGCCAATTTTGCTACCCTGCAGTCCACCCATGACAATGGGATAGGAAACTAGGGTAGTTTCCAGAAATTGACGAATGTTGGATGGTGTATCGATACCGATACCAACAAATAAGACATTTTTCGATGCGAATTCATCCTGAAGATTGCTTAAGGCAGGCATCTCTTCAACGCAAGGTGGGCACCAGGATGCCCAAAAGTTCACCACCAACACTCGGTTTTGCCATTCGGCAGTATTCACTGGCGTGTTGTCTGGTTTCATCCAGGGATTGGCCAGTAGTGCAGCAACCGACTCATCGCTCGCAGTGCCATCACGGTAAATCCAGCTTGCGGTGATGAGGCCTGCAGCAAGGCCACCTAAGCTCATTCCACTGATGATTAGCATTTGTCTTCGGTTCATGCCCACTCCTTCGCTAAAATTCAAACATGCATATACACATCTTGGGCATTTGCGGCACCTTTATGGGCGGCATCGCTGCCATCGCACGGCAGGCCGGCCACCGCGTAACGGGATGCGATGCCAACGTGTATCCGCCGATGAGCACCCAGCTCGAAGCCCAAGGCATAGAGCTTATCGAAGGATACTCCAGCGACCAATTATCGCAACTGGGCAGCAAGCCCGATTTATTTGTGATTGGCAATGTGGTCTCGCGCGGTAATCCATTAATGGAGGCGATTCTGAATTTAGGATTGCCTTACGTCTCTGGCCCGCAGTGGTTGGGCGAGCAAGTGCTCTACGGTAGGCATGTTCTCGCAGTGGCGGGTACCCACGGCAAAACCACCACCTCAGCGATGCTGGCTTGGATTTTGGAATTCAATGGCAAAGAGCCAGGCTATTTAATCGGCGGCGTGCCGCTGAATTTCACGGTGTCAGCGCGGCTGGGTAAAAGCCCCTACTTTGTGATTGAGGCCGATGAGTACGACACGGCCTTTTTTGATAAGCGCAGTAAGTTTGTGCATTACCGGCCACGTACTGCCCTTCTCAATAATTTGGAGTTTGATCATGCCGATATTTTTGCTGATCTCGCTGCCATCGAAACCCAGTTTCATCACCTAGTGCGCACCGTGCCGAGTGAAGGGTGTTTGGTGGTCAATGGCGCCGAAGCATCGCTCGAGCGCGTGCTCGAGCGTGGCGCTTGGTCGCCCGTGGCACGCTTTGGTATAGACACGAATAACACCTGGTCGATGCAGCCCCATCCCAATGATGATTTCACGGTAATGCACGAAGGTAAGGAAGTGGCTACGGTTTGCTGGGCTCCGGACTCGGGCGTGATGGGCCGCCATAATCAACTCAATGCCCTGGCGGCAATTGCAGCGGCACAGCACATTGGTATTAGTCCACGGGACGCTGCCAGCGCCTTAGCCCAATTTAAAAACGTAAAACGCCGCTTAGAAACCGTTGGCCAGCATAATGGCATCACGATCTACGATGACTTTGCGCACCACCCCACGGCAATTACCACCACGCTCGATGGCCTGCGTCGCCGCGTAGGCAGCGGTCGGATTTTGGCGGTGCTCGAGCCAAGATCGAACACCATGAAGCTGGGCATCATGAAGGCCCAGTTACCAGCGAGCTTAGAGACGGCCGATCGCATTTATGCGTATGGTGCTGCCAGCGGTAAAGAGGCCTTAGGTTGGAATTTGGCGGAAGTGCTAAGTCCCTTGAACCAGAATCAGCCGGGTCGTGCAAACGCATTTGATGATTTAGATGCGCTAGTACATGCCGTCGCAAAGGAGGCTAGGCCAGGTGACCACATTTTGGTCATGAGCAATGGTGGCTTTGGTGGGGTGCATCAAAAATTACTGCAGGCAATGATTGCAGCAGCAAACTAAAAAATAGAAAGCGTTTTTATGCCAGCACGATTACAAGACAAGATTGCCATCATTACCGGCGCAGCTAAAGGCATTGGTTTAGCTACCGCTGTGCGGTTTGCCCACGAGGGCGCGAAAGTCATGCTCGCCGACATCAATCCAGCAGAGCTTGAAAAGTGTGCCGCGCAGATTCCGAATGCGGAGGCCTATGCCATGAATGTGACTGATCGGGACAGCATTCAGGCAGCAGTCGATGCCATCATGAAAAAGCATGGGCGGATTGATATCTTAATTAATAACGCGGGCATTACCCAGGATGCGCGGCTCGTGAAGATGACCGAAATGCAGTTTGACGCGGTGATTGATGTCAACCTCAAAGGCGTTTTTAATTGCACCCAATTGGTGGTGCCGCACATGCTCGAAGCCAAGCGTGGCGCCATCGTGAATGCGTCCAGCGTGGTCGGTTTGTATGGCAACTTTGGTCAGACCAATTACTCTGCAACCAAGTTTGGCGTGATTGGCTTTACCAAAACTTGGGCGCGTGAGCTTGGCCCGAAAGGCATTCGAGTCAACGCCGTTTGCCCTGGTTTTGTGGGCACTGAAATGGTGATGGCAATGCCAAGCGCCATTTTGGAAGACATTGCGAAACGCACTTGGATGGGACGCCTTGGCACTCCAGACGAAATCGCCAATGTGTATGTATTTTTAGCCAGCGATGAGGCTAGTTACATTAATGGCAGTACCCTCGAAGTTAGCGGCGGGATCTCCCTTTAATATGCACCTTCTTTATGAAGAGGGCGGCGACATTAAAGCTGCTACTGTGCAATCGACTACGGGTGAGGGCGATGCCCAGTCATGGCAGGCAACCGGTTTATCTGGCAAGAAACTCAAGCTGAAGGCCAAAGAAGTTTGGCTGCGCTTTGAAAAGCCGGATGCACAAAGCATGATGGACGAAGCTAATATCTTGGCTACCGAGATCGATTTGCAGCTGCTGTGGGATTGCGCTCCCGAAGGGGAGTTCGCGTTTACCGACATTGCTTCAGAGTATTTTGGTGGCCAAGCTAGCGC
>DAIPIK010000097.1:0-4794 GCA_036770845.1 Polynucleobacter sp.
GTCCTGTGCCGGCAACCTGTGCTGGACTGATATTCTTTTCTGCCATCATTTTGGCGGCCGAGGGTGCGGCACTGGCAACGGGAGCTGCGGCAGGTTTCGTGGCAGGCGCTGCGCTACTCGCAGCTGCAGATGCAACAGCAATCGCCGGCGCCGCTGTGGCTGAAGCGGTTGCTGTACTGTCAATCTTCGCGATGACTTGATCAGCAACGACTGTACCGCCATCACCAACCACCAACTCAACCAATACACCAGCGGATGGGGATGGTACCTCGAGTACCACTTTATCGGTTTCAATCTCAATCAGAATTTCATCCTGACCAACGGCTTGCCCTACTTTTTTCTTCCACTGCAACAGGGTTGCCTCGGCAACCGACTCAGACAACTGGGGAACTTTAACTTCAAAAATAGCCATGATTCTTCCTAATAAATAATGTGATGGGAATTTGCCGGAACTTATTTCGTAACGACATATCCCTTGAGCTTGCCAAAGGCCGCATTGATCAGCGACTTTTGTTGTTCTTGATGGAGGTGGGCATAGCCAACCGCCGGCGAGGCGGAGGCGGGACGACCAGCATAGGCCATTCGCATTCCCTCGCTCATGTTTTCTAAAATGTTGTGCTGAATAAAGAACCAAGCGCCTTGGTTTTGCGGCTCATCCTGACACCACACTACTTCCTCTAGGGCTGGATACTTTTTCATCTCGGCAGACACGGCCTTGTGCGGGAAGGGATAAAGTTGCTCGATACGAATAATCGCAACATCCCCAATCGACTTATCGGCACGCGCTTTGGCAAGGTCGTAATAAACTTTGCCAGAACACATGATGATTCGCGTGACCTTTTTCGGATCAATCGCTTCATCGCGCTCAGGCAATACCGTTTGAAAGGCCCCCTTCGTAAATTCAATTAAGGGAGAAGCTGCTTCCTTGTTGCGCAGCAAAGACTTGGGTGTCATCAAAATCAGCGGCTTACGGAACTGGCGAATCATTTGACGGCGCAACACGTGGAAAATCTGTGCAGCGGTGGTCGGCTGAATCACCTGCATATTGGTATCGGCGCACAACTGCATAAAGCGCTCAAGGCGTGCCGAAGAGTGCTCTGGGCCCTGGCCTTCGTAACCGTGGGGCAACATCATGACGAGTCCGTTTACGCGGCCCCACTTGACTTCACCCGAGGCAATAAACTGGTCAATCACCACTTGTGCACCGTTGGCAAAGTCACCAAACTGCGCTTCCCAAATGGTTAAGGTATTGGGCTCAGCTGCGGCATAGCCATACTCAAAACCCAACACGGCCTCTTCAGAGAGAATCGAATCAATCACGGTAAATGGAGCCTGGTCTTTTGCCACGTGCTGCAGTGGAACGTACGTGCCGGTATCCCATTTTTCGCGGTTTTGGTTATGCAGTACTGCGTGGCGGTGCGTAAACGTACCGCGACCACTGTCTTCACCAGATAGGCGAACGGGATAACCACTGGCAACCAAGGAGGCAAACGCCATATGCTCACCCATACCCCAATCCACATTGATTTCACCTCGGCCCATGGCGGCGCGATCAAGCAACACCTTCTCAACCAAGGGGTGCACTTTGAGATCTGCGGGGATGGTGCTAATTTTTTCTGCCAAACGCTTCCACTCCGTCAGCGGAATTGCAGTGTCTGCACTATCAGTCCACTTCTTATTCAAGAAAGGCGACCAATCGACCGCAAACTTACCTTTAAAGTTACTCAATACGGGGTCGGAGGTTTGCACACCCGTTTCCATCGCAGCACGGTACTCTTTGACCATCAGGTCACCGGTGCCCGCTGGCACTACACCCTGTGCCTCGAGTTTTTCTGCGTACAGCTTGCGCGTACCTGGATGTGCGCTGATGATTTTGTACATCAATGGCTGTGTCATGGCAGGCGAATCTTGCTCGTTGTGCCCTAATTTACGGAAACACACGATGTCGATGGCGACGTCTTTCTTAAATTGACTGCGAAACTCGATGGCCCACTGCGTTGCCAGAACAACGGCTTCTGGATCATCGCCGTTCACATGCAATACGGGAGCATCAATCACTTTCATGATGTCGGTGCAATACAAACTGGAGCGCAAGTCACGTGGGTCAGAAGTCGTAAAGCCAATCTGGTTGTTAATCACAATGTGGATCGTGCCACCAGTGGAATAGCCGCGTACCTCAGCCATGGCGAGGGTTTCTTGCATCACGCCCTGACCTGCAATCGCAGCATCACCATGCACCAGCACAGGCAAAACTTGACTGCCAGTTAAATCACCACGGCGTTCCATCCGCGCGCGGGCAGAGCCTTCCACAACTGGGTTAACAATTTCTAAATGCGATGGATTAAACGCCAATGACAAATGCACTGGGCCGCCTGGCGTTGAAATATCACTCGAGAAACCTTGGTGGTACTTTACGTCACCAGACGGAAGGTCTTCGGGGGCTTTGTGCTCAAACTCCGCAAATAAATCCTTTGGCATTTTTCCAAGGACATTGACCAGCACATTTAATCGGCCTCGGTGGGCCATGCCAATCACGATTTCTTGCACCCCGCGAGCACCCGCACCGCGGATCAACTCATCCATACAGGCGATGAAGCTCTCACCGCCCTCCAGGGAGAAGCGCTTTTGTCCAACGTACTTCGCAGAAAGATAGCGCTCAAGACCCTCAGCCGCGGTCACACGATCCAAAATTTGACGTTTTTCTTCGACATTAAAATTCGGCGCTGAACGAATCGACTCTAATTTTTCTTGCCACCATTTTTTGATGGTTTGATCGGCAATGAACATGTACTCGGCGCCGATGGTGCCGCAGTAGGTCTCGCGCAATGCTTGTAGCAAATCGCGCAATGACATATTGTTTTTGCCAAAGTAAGTATTGCTAGTATTGAAGACGATATCCATATCGGCATCGGTAAAGCCATAAAAGGCAGGATTCAGTTCGGGAATATCGGGACGCTCGGTGCGCTTGAGTGGATCAATATTGGCCCAGCGATTACCCACGTTGCGATACGCTGCGATCAGCTGTTGAACGGCAACCCGTTTGCGTCCCATCTCGGAATCTGCTGAATCGGATACCGCACGGATTGGGCCGTGCTTTGCGCGCTCGGCAAAGGAGGCAACAATTGGAGCATGGGCAATGTCTGGGCCGCTAGAGCCGTCGACCGCAGGAACTTGATTGACGTTGTCGAAATAGTCGCGCCAGTGATCGGCGACAGAGGTTGGGTCTAACAAATAGGATTCGTAGAGTTCTTCTACGTAGGGGGCGTTTCCGCCAAACAGGTACGAACTTCCCCTAGAGGATTGAATCATGATGCTCACCTTTCATCGGGCTTCCCGAAAAAAACTGTGGATTAAACCGTCTGCACAAGGGCTTCACCCTCTACAGATTGATCATTGCGTACTCAACTACAAGGTCAATTTAACACGAATACCGCCGCCCTCCAACTATCCCTCTGTATTTTCTTAATGAATTATGGAATTTCCTGACTGGTAAATAGGATGTTTCCTACATTTATTTCATCCGATCCTGATAGATCGAAGCTGAAATGCTTTTTATGCTTTCAATCTCCAACAACATTAGCAAATTAAGGAAAAATGAAAGCCATCACCCCTGACTTGGAATACCTCAGCACCCGTCAAAGCGCCAAAGTACTTAATGTATCCCTCGGCACCGTTCAAAAAATGGTGGAACTGGGGGAGTTAATTGCCTGGAAAACCCGGGGCGGTCATCGCCGTATCTTGGCTAGCTCCCTTGAACAGCAATTGCAGCGGCGGCAACGCAGCATGCGGCAAAAGGCAAGTACGCATTGCGTATTAATGGGCATCTTTCGCCGCACCGAAAATAGCCTTGAATTGGCCAATGCCATGCTCGACTGGCAACTCAAAGTCGATATGGAGATATCCATGGATAGCCTCGAAGGTTTAATGCAGGCAGTTTCCATCGCCCCTGATCTGATTTACCTCGATGCATTAATCCCCCCAGTAGAACAGGTCCATTTAATCCATTATCTAAGCAAAAATAGCCGTACACAACGCATCCCCATATTGGTCGATGAGGGATTTATTCAGTTGCACCCCGGGGTATTGCAGTTGGCAGGCGAAAATGCAGGCGTTCTAAAACCAGCCCCCAGCGAAAAAGAGGCCTTGGAGGCGGAAGAAATGGTGCTGACTGAAAACCCATTGATATTAGGCTACCCCGCAACCAGCGTGGATTCGGGGCTCAGTAATCAGAGCCCAAACCGGTTTGCTGCGCTGGAATCCGTCTTTTTGGAAGGAATGGGTCGTAAATGCGAGTGGAGCCAGCGGGCGATGACTTAATCTAAGATCTGAAGAAGGAAAAATAAAGGCCGTCAACGACGGCCTTTATTCAATAAAACTATTTAAATCAATTATATAGCGTATGAACTTCGGTTTTTACCTTCAATCCATTTTGGCGCTTTACCACGGCCTGTCCACGTCTCCCCGGTTGAAGGATCACGGTACTTTGGGGCGACCTTACCGCTGGGACCACGGCTACTGCCAGCCTTACGGCTAAACAAATCCGATGCATTTAAGCCATATTGCTCAATAATTACCTTCGCCTTGGCTATGCCATCGGCTTTTTCCCGCTGCACTGCTTCTTTAATTTGCTTGTCCAGCTGTTCCCGCTGGGCTAATAATTCCTGATAAGAAGGCATAGTCTGAATATCTCCGGCATTGGTTAATAATGAATAAGCCATATAAATTATGGTTAAATAATTATAAACGCATTATTAAATAAATGAATGAATGGAATTTAATAATATAGTTAAAGGT
>DAIPIK010000098.1:0-4720 GCA_036770845.1 Polynucleobacter sp.
ACCTTGACGTAAATGAGGGCGCCCTCTTCTTTGGTAAACGGGGCATGTTTACTGTATCGGGGGCTACGAATCCAACTACCCTTGGGATAGGCCCCAAACTCGTCATGAAAGACACCATCGAGGACGAAGATTTCCTCGCCGCCCGGGTGAACATGCGGATTAAATACCGTATTGGGAGCCCAGCGCACTAGGGCTGTACTGACGCCATCATGTTCATGCAAGGGCATCACCGAAAGCCCGGGCACTAGCCCAGGATACCAATCGCTGGTTTTGGTATTGATGCGGAGTGCTTGGCTATCCATCTGCTCAAACTGCCGTAGCTTTACAAACAAAGTACAGCCATCTTTCGAAAAGGGGCTGTGCTGGCTGCCTGGTGGATTGCGTAAATACATTCCGGCGGAATAATCACCCCTCTCGTCTGAAAAGCAACCATCGAGCACCAAAATCTCTTCACCCCCATCGTGGGTATGTTGTGCAAATGATGTATTAGGCTCATATCGGACAATCGAGCTTGCACGTGCGACTTCATCGCCCATACGATCGAGGTATTTGCGCATCACTCCGGCTGCGGGTGACCCTTGCCATACCAACTCCTCCGTATGTAAAACAATTCGCTCGCCAAAATCACTGTGGATATTCATCTCTTCAGGATAAATCAAAACAATCAACCAGCAAGAAGATCGTTACAATTCAGCGATGAATAGCCCCAATCTCCCCGTAAAAGAAGCAAAAGAAAGTCTTCGTCACCGGATTAAGGATGAATTTGTTCAAGCCGCGCTCTTGACCCTGTATTTTGCTATTTGGTTTTGTGCGATCGCGTTTTTCTCCTTTGCACTATTGCGAGAAGATGCAATACCAATTACCCCCTTTGGGCTTGCCATTATTAAAGCGGCTTTATGCGCTAAATTCATGATGATTGGTAAAGCAATCTTTCCATTGCGCGTGGAGGCCAATCGCGGCCTAATCACATCTATCTTTTGGCACTCCATCGTCTACCTCGGCGTCGTGCTTGCACTTAGCTTTGCCGAATCTGGAATTGATGGACTGCTACATGGCAAGTCATTTATAGAGTCAATCTCTTCATTTGGACACGGCGACCCAATTTATATTGCTGCCTTATCACTAATGTATTGGCTCATCCTCTGGCCTTATTTGATTGTGCTTGGATTAAATCAATCGATGGGCAATAAGGCAGTTCATGCAATTCTCTTTGGACCTAAAGCAAGCTAATATGAGTTAAGGCAAAGTTCGGCATCAACTTTTTTTCCGCCCCTCTAAAAGAAATCAGGATCGCAATGCGATCCTGATTTTCTTGATACAGCACCTCAAGAGTTTTATATCACCAGCCAATCGCCTTAGGTAACCATAAAGAAATCTGTGGGTAATAAAACACTAAGAACAAAGCAACGCCCTGCATGATGATAAAAGGAATGACACCTTTATACAGATGCTTAATCTTCACTTCTGGCGGCGCTACTCCTTTTAGATAGAACAGGGCCCAGCCAAATGGTGGCGTCAAGAACGACGACTGTAAACATACCGTAATCATCATAGCAATCCAAACGGGATCTGCACCTTGCGCAATGAGCACCGGCAAAAATAGCGGAACGGCAATGTAGCTAATTTCAATCCACTCAATGAAGAAGCCCAGAATAAAAATCAGCAGCAACATAAACCAAATATCACTATTAATCCCGCCCGGAATGACCTCAAACATCCCTGCAATGAGCTCCTCACCATTAAGGCCGCGGAATGACAGAGCAAATACTTGAGCGCAAATCAGAATGAACATCATGATGGCACTGATTTTGGTCGTATCCAGCGCAACCAATTTCAGCTTAGCCCATGTAAAGCGCCCAGAGAAAATGGTGACGATTACGCCGCCGATGGCGCCCATGGCAGCCGCTTCAGTTGGCGCAGCAATACCCGCAACGATCGAGCCCAATACCGCGACGACCAACATAATGGGGGGCACAACCACCTTCCAGAAACGGATGGTTAATTCCTTACCGGAAACCCGGCTGCGCTCTTCCTTGGGGATGGGCGGCATTAAATCGGGCTTAATCCACCCCAGAATCAGAATGAAAATGATGTAGACCACTACCAACATCATTCCGGGGCCTACTGCAGCAGCAAACAAGGTTCCAACAGAGAGCTGCATGATGTCGGAGAGCAAAATCAAAATCAAACTCGGCGGAATGATCTGCCCTAAGGTGCCAGACGCACAAATGGCGCCACACGCAATGCTTTTGTCATAACCTCGCCGAATCAAGGTTGGCAAAGTCAATAATCCTAAGGTAATCACCGTTGCACCAACAATACCCGTAGTGGCACCCATTAAGGCGCCAAATAAAATGATGCCAACGGCCATACCACCTTTAACGCCGCCGGCAACGTGTCCAATGACATCCAATAAATCATCGGCTAATCCGGATTTTTCTAGCGTAATCCCCATAAAGATAAATAAGGGAATGGCAAGCCACTGATATCCCGCGACTACCCCAAAAACCCGAGCAGGCAGTAAGTTAAACAGCATCGGCCCGAAACCCAAAAATCCGAATACAAAACCAACAGTTGCAAGGGTAATGGCGACTGGCACTCCGATCATCAGCAATATAAAAAAGCCAATGAGCATAAAAATGGCCATGGTTTGCATCTCAAACATGATTGCCCTCACCTTTTGTTTGGTAGTTCACAATCACGCGGCAAAACTCGCCCACACCTTGCAGCGCTAAAAGGGTGAAGCCAATTGGAATGAGCGCCTTCACCATCCAGCGGTATGGAATTCCACCGGGGTCGGGCGACATCTCGCCAATCGAAAACGATTGATTAACGTACTTGATTGAAAGCAATATAAAAAAGATTGCGACGATCACGGTTAATGTTGCTGACAATAGGTCAACATACAATTTTGTTTTAGGTTTGTAATTGGCATAAAACAAATCGACCCGGACGTTATCGCCGCGGAGTAATGCATAACTCATGCCAAATAAAATCAATGCCGCTAAAAGATGCCATTCAAGCTCCTGTGCCCAAACGGATCCCACGCTCATGCTGTACCTCAGTGTTACGTTGATGACTATCAAGCCCACAATGGCGAGGGCCACATACGACGTGGCCCTGCCAATGTGATCAAGTAAGCCTTCAATACGCGCTGCAATTGTATTTAAGGACTTTTGCACATGAATTCCTAACTCAAATAATTAAAAAACAGATTAGCCGCGAACTTTACTGTGATACGTTGCTTCACTGTATGAAGCCCAGCTGTCATAGCTCTTCTTAAATGCAAAATACGAATCATGTACCTTCTTAGTCATTGGATCGGCCGCTGCAGAAGCATCCAAAATCTTCTTCGTTTCTGCGCGCATTGCAGCTATGACGGAATCTGGCAAGGGCAAAGCGGTTACGCCCTGCTTCTTGACTAGGTCTTCCATCGCTTCTGCGTTATTGCGCTGGCACCATGCCTCGCCGATGACGTTGCAGGCTGCCGAGGCATTTTGTACTACTGCCTGGAGATCCTTTGGTAACTTCTCCCATGCTGCTTTATTAATCAGGAGCTCAGATGTGGTTGCAGGCTCATGCCAACCGGTGGTGTAGTAAAACTTGGCTGCTTTTTGCAAACCTAGACGACGATCCTGGAATGGGCCCACGAACTCAGCCGCATCAATCACACCACGCTCCAGCGCAGGGAAAATCTCACCGCCTGGGAGCACCTTCACATCGACACCCAAATTAGCGTAGACCTTACCGGCGAGACCAGGGATACGCATCTTGAGGCCTTTTAAGTCCGCTACGGTATTAATTTTCTTTTTAAACCAACCGGTCATTTGCACGCCAGTATTACCGCAAGGCATCGCAACCATACCAAATGGGGCATAGGTCTCGTTCCAGAGATCAATACCGCCGCCGTCATACAACCAGCCATTCATGCCTTGGAAATTTAGACCAAATGGCACTGCGGTGAAGTACTGCGCAGCAAATGTTTTGCCGGTCCAAAAATAACTGTTGGCATGGTTCATTTCCACGGTGCCTGAACGCACCGCATCAAAACCCTCAAACGCTGGAATTAACTCGCCAGCGCCGAAAACCTGTATCTTCAAGCGGCCATTGGACATCTCGCCGATGCGCTTAGCAAGGTCCGTAGCGCTTCCTGGACCATCCATGTAAAACGGCGAGCCTTTTGGATAAGCACTGGTCATTTTCCAGTTAAACGTTTGTGCTGATTGGGCTTGCACAATGGCTGGCGCTCCGAGAGCAACACCGGCAACTCCTGCACCAATACCGGTACTCAAAAACTTACGGCGGTTTGATTCCATGATTGACTCCTCCTGAAAAAATACTAACTACACGTACACCATTAAAAGTTGACGCACATCAAGATTCTGGGAATGACTGATATGCACCGCAACCGAACAAGATATTTTTTACAACATAATCAATGTAGTGCATGACTCCTATTAAGAACTCAGGATATTCCCTAATTTAGTGCATGAACAGTGCCTCTTTTGGGATGATTTTGTCTCATGCTTCAATTTGGTGATTAAAAGAATCTAAACTAGTGGTTTTCATATGGTGGTTAACCGCAACTAAGGAAACACAGCACAATGCAAGCAAAATGGGGTATTCAAGGAATGGCGGTAGCGCCACACTCACTGGCGTCTGAGTCCGCTCTCGCAGTATTGCGTGAAGGCGGTAATGCGCTAGAAGCCATGATTTCAGC
>DAIPIK010000099.1:0-4662 GCA_036770845.1 Polynucleobacter sp.
AACTCTTGCAGTGCACGCAGTTTTGCGCATTGATTTGCAATTGCGATTCACCATTGTTTTCAACGTATTCGTAGACGCCAGCGGGGCAATAGCGTTGCTCTGGGCCGGCATAGGTTTTTAAGTTGACTTGCACCGGTACCGATGCATCTGTGAGTGTGAGGTGGGCTGGCTGATCTTCTGCATGATTCGTATTGGAGATAAAAACCGAAGAGAGGCGATCAAAGGTAATCTTACCGTCTGGCTTGGGGTAATCAATCGGGTGATGCTGCGAGGCTGGTTCAAGGCATTCGTGATCGGCGCGGCGATTGTGAATCGTCCACGGTGGATTACCAGCAAACAGCTTTTGCTCTAAGCCAACCATGGCCGTACCAAGGTAGAGTCCTTTTGCCATCCATGGCTTAAAGTTTCTAGCTTGATTAAGTTCGGTATGCAGCCAACTGTTTTCAAACGCACTCGGATAGGCCGATAAGATGTCGTTGGAGCGATTCTCAGTAATCGCATTCACCGCGGCGTCCGCGGCCAGCATCCCCGTTTTAATTGCGGCATGGCTGCCTTTAATGCGCGATGCATTGAGGTATCCTGCATCGCAACCAATCAGCGCGCCGCCCGGAAAAACCGTTTGTGGCAAGCTATTTAATCCACCCGCAGCAATGGCTCTAGCGCCATACTCCAGTCGCTTACCGCCTTCAAAGGTGGGACGAATAGCAGGATGCAATTTATAGCGTTGAAACTCTTCAAATGGACTTAAGTAAGGATTCTTGTACGACAAACCAACCACCAAACCAACCGCCACCAAATTCGTTCCAAAGTGATACAAGAATGAGCCGCCGTAGGTTTGCGCATCGAGCGGCCAACCTGCGGTATGCACTACAAGCCCAGGGTGATGTTCCTCGGGCTTCACTTCCCAGAGTTCCTTAATGCCCAGGCCATAGCTCTGTGGATCACGACCGCGATTTAAATCAAAGCGCTGCATCAGTTGCTTGCCTAAATGGCCGCGGGCTCCCTCGGCAAAGAGGGTGTACTTCGCATGCAGTTCCATGCCGAGCTGAAAGTGATCGCCCGGTTCACCTGATTTGGTAATGCCCATGGAGCCCGTGGCAACGCCCCGTACTGCACCTTGTTCGTTGAACAGAATCTCGGCTGCAGCAAAACCCGGAAACACATCCACGCCGAGCGCTTCTGCTTGCGTACCTAACCAACGGGTGAGGTGAGCCAGGCTAATGATGTAGTTGCCCTCATTTTTGAAGCACGCTGGCAAAATCCAATTGGGGAATCGGTAGGATTTTTCCTCGGTCAAAAACAGAAATTGATCGGCGCTGACAGGCGTATTTAACGGCGCCCCCCGTTCTTGCCAGTCTGGAAATAACTCGGTGAGGGCCCGGGGATCCATGACCGCCCCGGACAGAATGTGGGCGCCGATTTCAGAGCCTTTTTCCAGAACGCAAACGCTAATCTCGCGATTACGATTGGCGGCAAGCTGTTTTGCGTGGATTGCGGCCGACAGCCCAGCAGGGCCACCACCAACAATAAGCAGGTCGTACTCCATTGCCTCGCGGACGGCGCTGTTATTTGCAGAAAATTCACTCATAGCGCTAGTTTAGTTCTATTCTGGGTCGCTTTTTGTAGGTCGCACTCATTTGCCTCCTTGGGGGGGCGGAATTGACAGTCGCATCCCAACGGTGCTCTAAGGTTATGATTGTGTTTTTCTACTTTTGCATACATTTTTAGGACAAAAGCCCATGAATAAGACGTACCCATCGGCAATCGAGGCATTGCGCGGTGTATTAAAAGATGGCCAGACCATTGGGGTCGGTGGCTTCGGCCTTTGCGGCATTCCCGAGGCCTTGATCGCTGCAGTCCGTGACTTAGGAGTGCAAAACCTGTCGGCCATTTCAAACAATGCCGGTGTTGATGGCTTTGGGCTTGGCTTGTTATTGGAATCGCGTCAGGTTAAAAAAATGATCGCATCCTATGTGGGCGAGAACAAAGAATTTGAGCGCCAGTTTTTGGCAGGTGAATTGGAATTGGAATTTACGCCGCAAGGCACTCTTGCTGAAAGGTTGCGGGCAGGGGGTTGCGGCATTCCTGGATTCTTTACTAAAACGGGCGTGGGTACGCTGGTTGCCGAAGGCAAGGACGTACGCTCTTTTGATGGTGAAGATTACATTTTAGAGCGTGCATTGATTCCCGATGTTTCCTTAGTGAAGGCCTGGAAGGCAGATCGTGCCGGTAATTTGGTGTACCGCTATACCGCACGGAACTTCAATCCAGTGGTTGCCATGGCTGGCAAGGTCACGATTGCGGAAGTGGAAGAGATTGTGGAAAACGGCGAACTCGACCCAGACCAAATTCATACTCCCAGTATTTATGTGACTCGCCTCGTGCTCAACGCCAATCCCGAAAAGCGGATTGAGCAACGCACCTTGACACAAGCCGCTTAAAGGAAAAGAAGATGCCGTGGAATAGAGATGAGATGGCAGCGCGCGCTGCCAAAGAATTGCAAGATGGTTTTTACGTTAACCTCGGCATTGGTATGCCGACCTTGGTTGCTAACCATGTTCCTAAAGACATGGAAGTTTGGCTGCAATCGGAAAATGGTTTATTGGGCATTGGCCCATTTCCGACTGAAGCAGAGGTGGACGCCGATGTGATTAATGCGGGTAAGCAAACCATTACCTTGATACCGGGCTCTGCTATTTTTTCTTCAGCAGACTCTTTCGGGATGATTCGCGGTGGAAAAATCAACATTGCTATTTTGGGTGCGATGCAAGTGAGCGAGCATGGCGATTTAGCCAACTGGATGATTCCGGGCAAGATGGTCAAAGGCATGGGCGGCGCCATGGATTTAGTAGCCGGCGTTAAGCATGTCGTGGTCTTGATGGAGCACGTTGCCAAGAAAAAAGACGGCACCGAAGAGATCAAGATATTGCCTAAATGCACATTGCCCCTGACCGGATTGGGTGTAATTAATCGCATCATTACCGATTTAGGCGTGCTCGACATCACTCCGAAGGGTTTAAAGCTAGTGGAGTTAGCCCCCGGCGTGACAAAAGAAGAGATCATTGCCAAAACAGGCGCTCCGGTTGACGTCACTGGTTTTTGATTTAATGAAATAATGGGATCAACCATGGTTGATCCCCGTTCTTCTCCTCCAGCAGCACCAGCAAGCGACGCTGATCAGTACAGCCTGTTGCACATCCATAAGCGCGGGGATGCCGCGCACTCCCACCGCCGCGAAACATCCAACGCCTCCCTTTTGGGCTTAGCGCTCGCGATTACCTTTTCATTTGCCATTGTTGAAGCGATTGCCGGCTACTTAGCCGGATCGCTCGCCTTGCTTTCCGATGCCGCGCACATGGTGACCGATGCCGCCGCACTAGGCCTTGCGCTCTTTGCGCAAATTATTTCCCGGCGCCCCCCATCGGCGCGCCATTCATTTGGCTTTGGACGGGCTGAGGCATTAGCGGCGTTTGTGAATGCAATTGCAATGCTGTTGCTCGTCGCTTGGATTGTTGGCGAGGCCATTACGCGTTTTTATACGCCCCACACGGTCGATGGATTGACGGTGGCGATTGTTGCTGCCATTGGTCTTGTGATGAATGTGATTGTTGCAGCGATATTGTCGCGGGATAAAAAAAGCGTTAATACACGCGCGGCCTTGGTGCACGTCATGGGCGATCTGCTCGGATCCATTGCTGCGCTGATCTCCGGCGTCGTGATTTATTTTTCAGGCTGGATGGAAATCGATGCGTGGCTCTCGATCTTAGTAGCCTTATTGATTCTGAAATCCACCTTTGCGATTCTCAAAGAGTCTTATCACTTTTTGATGGAAGGGGTGCCACTGAGCATCGACTACATTGCCGTTGGCAAAGACCTCCATGCCGTCAAAGGCGTGCGTGCGGTTCATGATTTGCATGTGTGGGAGATGTCGCCCAATCAGCCCGCCTTAATTGGGCACATTGAAGTTGATTCATTGCGTCAATGGCCAGCGCTGATGCGGCGCATTAATGCAATGCTCTTGGAGCGCCATGGCATTGATCATGTGACCTTGCAGCCGGAGCTGGTATCTGATCTGCAGGATGACGACAATGCTGTCAATAATGCAGCACCAGCACCAGCACCAGAAGCAGCGCCAAAACCAATTCATCACGGTGAGCGCTTTTATGTCGAGTGCGCCAGTAGCAATGCCAGCGGCTTACACCGTATGGCTTATCACACCTGGGGCGACCCTTCTAATCCCCGGGTATTAATCTGCGTGCATGGCCTAACGCGCCGGGGCAGTGACTTTAGAACCTTGGCCGAGGCCATGTGTAAAGACTATTACGTCGTGTGTCCCGATGTGGTGGGCCGGGGCGATTCGGATTTTTTAGAAAACCCCATGCTCTACGGTATCCCTCAGTATGTCGCCGACATGACCACCTTAGTGGCGCGTTTAAATGTCACTTCGGTCGACTGGTTTGGAACCTCCATGGGCGGTCTGATTGGCATGGTCTATGCCGGTATGCCGGACTCACCGATACGCCGGATTTTAATTAATGACGTGGGTCCGCGGATTGAGCCTGAATCACTCAAGCGTTTAAGTTCGTATGTTGGTCAACCCTTTACTTATGCCAATCGTGCCGAAGCATTGACGGTTTTAAATCGAATCTGCGCCAGCTTTGG
>DAIPIK010000100.1:0-4660 GCA_036770845.1 Polynucleobacter sp.
CCTCACGCGGCACGGTGAGTCCGGCAGAGCGCGCGAGCTCTTCAATCGTTTCAACGTAACCGAGTCCCGAGTACTCCATTAAAAAGCCGATGGCAGAACCGTGGGCACCACAGCCAAAGCAGTGATAGAACTGCTTGGTTGCCGATACGGAAAACGACGGGGATTTTTCTTGATGGAATGGGCAGAGGCCTTGGTAGTTGGCTCCTGCTTTTTTTAACTTAACGTGCTGGCCAACGACGTCGACGATGTCAACTCGATTTAATAAATCCGCAATAAACGATTGAGGGATCATGCCCATGATGCGCTTTGCTTTGGGCTTACTGAGCGAGTGCCGCTTTCACAAGGCCAGATACTGCTCCCATATCGGCTTTGCCTGCCAGTTGGGGCTTGAGCGCGCCAATCACCTTACCCATGTCCTGCGGTCCACTGGCGCCAAGTTGTTTGATGGTTGCGGTCACAATGGCTGCGACCTCGGCATCGGATAACTGGGCTGGCAAGTAGGCCTGCATGATGGCCATCTCAGCCGCTTCGATCGCCACTAAATCTGCACGGCCTGCTTTTTCAAACTGGCTGATGGAGTCTTTGCGCTGCTTGATTAATTTTTCAACAATAGCGATTACACCGGCGTCATCCACTACCACGCGTTCGTCAACCTCACGCTGTTTGATGGCCGCCAGCAAAAGGCGAATTGCACCTAAACGCTCGGCCTCCTTGGCACGCATTGCGTTTTTCATGTCCTCGGTGATTTGGTCTTTCAGGCTCATTGCATTTCCTTGCGATTATTGAATGTCTATTATCACCACAACCTAAAAGCAAAAACCCGCTGCGTTTTACCGTCAGCGGGCTTGTTGGCCACTCGATGCATTGAGCGCCTGTATTCGGTTTGCCCTATTAGTAGAGCTTTTTAGGCAACATCTGGCTGCGAATACGCTTGTAATGGCGTTTTGCGGCAGCAGCTTTTTTGCGCTTGCGCTCTGCAGTTGGCTTTTCGTAAAACTCGCGGGCACGCAAGTCAGTCAAAAGACCGTTTTTTTCAATGGTGCGCTTGAAACGGCGTAATGCCACTTCAAAAGGCTCGTTTTCGCGAAGGCGGACTGTAGTCATGCTGGTTTAACTCGTATATGCTCGAATAATCGAAATTAACTGAATCACGGATTCTAGCACGGCTTAGCTAAAAATGATCGTTTTGGGCATAGAAACTTCCTGTGACGAGACCGGAATCGCGGTTTATGACACTAAAAACTGGGAAGCTGGCCAACCGGCCCGCCTAGGCATATTAGGCCAGGCCCTCCATTCTCAAGTGGCCATGCACCGCGATTATGGGGGCGTTGTCCCCGAATTGGCCTCCAGAGACCATATTCGGCGGGTTTTACCCCTGCTGGAGCAGGCTTTAGTAGAGGCTAATCTGCCCCTCGAGTCGATTGACGCGGTTGCCTATACCCAAGGCCCGGGACTGGCTGGGGCGCTTTTGGTCGGCACGGCCTTTGGTCGGTCCTTGGCGCTGGCCTTAGAAAAGCCATCGATTGGAGTACACCACCTCGAGGGCCACCTGCTCTCCCCCCTTTTAGGTGAATCCGCCCCCCAATTTCCATTTATTGCCCTCTTGGTATCCGGTGGTCATACCCAACTGATGGCGGTGCAAGGCGTGGGTCAATACCAACTCCTTGGGGAAACGGTCGATGATGCCGCCGGTGAGGCATTCGATAAAACGGCCAAATTATTGGGCTTGGATTACCCCGGCGGCGCTGCGGTATCGCTATTGGCGGAGAGTGGCAAACCAGGGCGCTTTGATTTACCCCGGCCGATGCTGCATTCGGGTGATTTGGATTTTTCATTTTCAGGACTGAAAACAGCTGTCCTGAATCAAGTCAATCGCTTTCGTCCTGAGAGCCCAAACGACCAAGCGCAGTTTGACGCCGATCTAGCCCATGCCTTTGTTGAGTCTCTAGTGGATGTGCTGGTGCAGAAGTCGGCCAAAGCTATAAAACAAACGGGGTACCGTGATTTGGTCTTAGCCGGCGGAGTGGGCGCAAACAAACAACTGCGTGCAGCACTCAATGCACGTGCGCTACGCGATCAATTTCAGGTGCACTACCCACCGCTGCAGCTCTGCACCGACAACGGCGTCATGATTGCATTTGCGGGGGCTTTGCGTTTGCTCGCAGGAGATCAGGACAGCGATACCGCTGCTTTTGATGTCAAGCCGCGCTGGGATTTAACTGCCGCTTAAGTCAAAAAAGCATCCGGAAAGCGAGTGGTAATTGAGGTCTTAATGCCATCGGCATCTAGACCGCAACGCGACATTAATAAGTTGTAATCGCCATGCTCAATGAATTCATCCTTCAGGCCCAATTGCAATACCGGCTTATTGATATTCAATTGAATCAGCGCCTCTAAGCAAGCGCTGCCAGCGCCCCCCATGATTGCGCCGTCCTCAATCGTGACGAGGTAGTCATGGCTAGTTGCAACTGCTTTCAGTAAATCCACGTCTAAGGGTTTTACGAAGCGCATATTAACCACGGTTGCATTGAGTGCCTCGCCCACATCGAGTGCAGGGTAAAGCAATGTTCCAAAGGCCAAAATGGCAAGCCGTTTACCAGCCACTGCAGTCGACTCACGCCGTATCTCGCCCTTGCCCAAAGGCAAAGTCCGTAACTCCGCCGATGGTTTAGCGCCAACCCCGGATCCCCGCGGATAACGCACAGCACTCGGATGCGGCTGACGATAGGCGGTAGTTAACAAATCACGGCACTCGGCTTCATCGGCTGGCGTCATCACCAGCATGTTCGGTATGCAGCGCAAGAAGGGAATGTCATACGCACCAGCATGGGTTGCACCGTCAGCGCCCACCAGTCCAGCACGATCGAGTGCAAACACCACTGGCAAATCCTGAATCGCCACATCGTGAATCAGTTGGTCGTAGGCGCGTTGCAAAAAGGTGGAATAAATCGCCACCACCGGCTTCATGCCTTCACAGGCCATACCCGCAGCAAAGGTCACGGCGTGCTGTTCTGCAATGCCAACGTCGTAGTAGCGATCGGGGAAGCGCTTTTCAAACTCAACCAGGCCCGATCCCTCACGCATGGCCGGCGTAATACCAACCAGTAGCGGATCGGCATGCGCCATATCGCACAGCCACTCACCAAATACCTGCGTAAAGGTTTGCTTTGGATTGCTGGTTTTTTGAATGCCCTCGGTAGGATTAAATTTACCAGGACCGTGATACAGAACCGGATCAGCCTCTGCCAACATATACCCTTGGCCTTTGCGCGTGACCACATGCAAAAACTGTGGGCCGCCGCCCTCTAAAGCTAGTCGTCGAACGTTTTGCAACATAGGTAGCAAGGCGTCTAAATCGTGGCCGTCGATCGGACCAAAATAGTTAAAACCAAATTCTTGAAAAATCGTGGATGGGGACACCATGCCCTTCGCATGGTCCTCGAGTCGCTTCGCAAACTCACGCAGTGGCGGCGCAATCGATAAAACGCTATCAATGCCTTTCTTGGTTGCGGAATAAATGTTGCCGCTGAGTAGGCGTGCAAGGTAGCGATTGAGTGCTCCTACCGCGGGAGAAATCGACATGTCGTTGTCGTTCAGAATCACAATCAAGGGCAGATCATCGTAGACACCGGCGTTGTTCATGGCTTCAAACGGCATACCAGCACTCATGGCGCCATCGCCAATCACGGCAACCGCAACCCGCTGCTCCCCTTTGGTTTGCGCTGCTCTGGCCATCCCCATCGCCGCAGAAATACTCGTTGAGGAATGCCCAGTGCCGAAGGTATCGTATTCACTTTCTGCGCGGCGCGGAAATCCAGAGAGGCCATTAAATTGCCGTAAGGTATTCATGCGCTCACGGCGACCCGTCAAGATTTTATGGGGGTAACTTTGATGCCCGACATCCCAAACAATGCGATCACGCGGCGTATCAAATACATAATGCAGTGCAATCGACAACTCGACCGTGCCTAAGTTGGACGATAAGTGTCCGCCGGTTTTGGAGACCGAATCAATGACAAATTGACGCAGCTCATCGGCCAGGGCCGGCAATGCCTCGCGTTCCAATTTACGCAAATCAGCAGGATCATTAATCGTATTCAACATCATCGTTTTAGAACGTAGTTAGAACGTAGTTAAAAAATAGTTAGTGTGTGCGCTCTACTACAAGCCGCGCCAGTGCGCGCAGTGCATCTGCTTTAGGGCCAAACGGTGCAAGGCTATCTAAAGCAAGGCCTTGTAATTCTTTCGCTTGGTTTTGAGCATACTCTAAGCCCATCAGCGTGACGTAGGTTGGCTTATCGTCTGCCGCATCTTTGCCCGCAGTCTTACCCAGGGTCTGGCTATCCGCGGTTGCATCCAGCACATCATCCACCACCTGAAAGGCCAGCCCGAGCGCAGTCGAGTATTGCGTCAATTGAGTCAATGCAGTTGCATCCAGCTCGGCAGCAATCGCGCCCATGCGTACGGCACAGCTAAGCAATGCACCGGTTTTCATGGCGTGCATTTGCTTAAGGGCAGCTAGATCAATCTTTTGACCCACGCTCTCCAAATCAATCGCTTGACCGCCGGCCATGCCAAGCGAGCCTGAGGCTTTACTCAGCTCGCCAATCAGGGATAAGCGCATCTCCGCCGTGCCTTGGGTATCCACCAATACTTCAAA
>DAIPIK010000101.1:0-4618 GCA_036770845.1 Polynucleobacter sp.
GTGCGTAAATTGATTAACTTTGTTTTGTTCCAGCTCGGCTGGTTTGCCTGCATTTTGGGCGCGGCGCATGGCTATGTCACTGCCGCGGTCCTTTTTTGTGCAGCGATTGCAACCTTTCATCTGTGGCAATCCCACAATCGCATCCAAGAGGGCGCTTTACTCCTCAAAATAGGCCTCTTGGGAATAGCTGCCGACACTGTCTTATTGCAAACCGGCAGTCTGATTTTTGAGTCAAAAGGACTCTTACCGGCCTTATCACCCATTTGGATGTGGTCTTTGTGGGTCATTCTGGGGTGCACCCTCAATGAGTCGATGTCTTGGTTAAAGGGGCGTTTTGTCTTGGCAGCGGTCTTGGGCGCGATTACAGGCCCCTTGTCCTACTTGGCCGGGGTTAAATTGGGCGCCGCACAATGGGGTGATGAAACGCAAGCCCTTGTTTTACTTGGAATAATTTGGGCTATTGCAATGCCATTGCTATTTTGGTGGGCAGGAAAAGTACCTGCCAACAGGCCGCAGATTCCTGCCCAGTAGGCAAAAAAACAGGCTGAAATAAACAGCGCTTGCAATAAGTACTGTTTTTATATACAGTAGATCCCAGATTGATACAGGCAGCAAAACAGCAGAAAAAAGAGGCGGGTTGTACCCCCAAATTATGGCAAAAGACAAAAAGGCGGAGAGCAAAAAGATGGCAATGGACGATAAGAAAAAATCAGCATCATCGGAATTTGACGGCATGAGCGGCGATAAGCAAAAAGCCTTATCGGCAGCATTAGCGCAAATTGAAAAGCAGTTCGGCAAGGGCTCCATCATGCGCTTGGGCGATGCTGAAATTAACCAAGACATTCAGGTGGTGTCGAGCGGATCCTTGGGTCTCGATATTGCCCTCGGAGTGGGCGGTCTTGCACGTGGTCGCGTGATTGAAATTTACGGCCCAGAGTCATCTGGAAAAACCACTTTGACATTGCATGCGATTGCCGAAATGCAAAAGATTGGTGGCACCTGTGCATTTATCGATGCAGAGCATGCGCTCGATGTGCAATACGCGTCGCGCTTGGGTGTAGATGTCAACAACTTGTTGATTTCGCAGCCAGATACTGGCGAGCAGGCACTCGAAATTGCAGATGCCTTAGTGCGTTCGGGTTCGATCGACTTAATCGTGATTGACTCGGTAGCAGCCTTAGTTCCCCGCGCTGAAATTGAAGGCGATATGGGTGATTCCTTGCCTGGCTTACAAGCGCGTTTGATGAGCCAAGCCTTGCGCAAATTAACCGGCACAATCAAGCGCACCAATTCCATGGTGATCTTTATTAACCAGATTCGCATGAAGATTGGTGTGATGTTTGGTTCCCCCGAAACAACCACAGGTGGTAATGCATTGAAGTTCTATGCCACCATGCGTTTAGATATTCGCCGCATTGGTAGTATCAAAAAAGGCGATGAGGTGGTCGGCAACGAAACCCGCGTCAAGGTCGTTAAGAACAAGGTTTCTCCGCCATTCCGCGAAGCCATTTTTGACATCATGTACGGCGCAGGAATTTCACGTGAGGGTGAAATAATCGATATGGGCGTTGAAGCCGATATCGTTGAGAAGTCCGGTTCTTGGTATAGCTATAACGGCGACCGCATTGGTCAAGGCAAAGATAATGTTCGTGATTTTCTGAAGGAAAATCCTGAAATTGCGAAAGACATCGAAGCCAAGATTCGTGCCAAGCTGGGCGTTAAAGCAGGTGTTGCAATCACAGATGCGGTAGACGATACGGAGATTGAATCGGCTGATGCCTGATTCAGTAAGCTCTAAAAAACAAAGCCCGAGTCTCAAAGCTCGGGCTTTGCGCCTTTTATCGCAGCGTGAGCACAGCCGTAGCGAGTTGGCAAAAAAGCTAGGTGCTTACTTAAGTCTTCAAGCCAAGGCGGACCGCGCTAACAATGCACACGATCACGATCAAGAGAAGAGCCCAGCAGATACCCCGGCGCTATCGCACGAGGTGCAAATTGCCGCTGTATTGGATGACTTTGAGAAGCGGGGCTGGTTATCCGATGCCCGCTTTGCGGAAGCCTTGGTGCGACGGCGCAGCGAGCGTTATGGAATGCGCAGAATCAAGGATGAATTGCAGCGAGCCGGTGTCGCAAGCGATGCTTCAGCAGCGCTGCTGGATGGACTCAAAATTACTGAATTTGAGCGAGCAAAAGAGCTGTTTGAGCGGAAATTCGGCGAGATTGCCGAAGATCAGAAAATGCGGGCCAGGCAGTACCGTTTTTTGGTGTCGAAAGGCTTTAACCCTGAAATCGTCGCTAAGGTCATTGGTGGCCGTCAAAAACGGGCTGAATAGCATCAAAAATGGCAAATGACGCACTGCAAAATGATAGACTTACACACGTTTGCCAATAACCTAATTTTTTTAAGTTGACCGCGGTCAAATCAGCGAAATTAGGGTGAAGGGCAAAATAGGTCCTAATTAACCATTGGCTGCACCCACAGACAGTTTCCGGAGTAATGATGAAAATTCACGAGTATCAGGGTAAGGCGCTGCTGCGCCAATTTAATGTGCCAGTTCCGAACGGCATTCCGGCGCATAGCGTGGAAGAAGCAATGGACGCGGCTGCAAAACTGGGCGGCCCAGTCTGGGTGGTTAAGGCGCAGATTCATGCGGGCGGTCGCGGTAAGGGCGGCGGCGTGAAATTAGCCAAGAGCATGGATGAAGTCAAAAAATACGCCAGCGAAATTATGGGCATGCAACTCAAAACCCATCAAACCGGTCCAGAAGGACAAAAAGTCCGCCGACTCCTAATCGAAGATGGCGCTGACATTAAAAAAGAGTATTACTTCAGTATCGTCACCGATCGCGGATCACAGAAAAACGTCATCATGGCCTCCAGTGAAGGCGGCATGGACATTGAGGAAGTGGCAGAGCACTCCCCCGAAAAAATTATCAAGGTATTTGTGGATCCATTGATTGGATTGACTGATGCCCAGTGCGACACCATTGCCCATGGCATTGGCGTACCAGAAGGATCTGTTGCTAAAGCGCGCGAGGTCTTTAAGAACTTATACAAGACCTATTGGGAAACCGATGCTTCTTTAGTTGAAATCAATCCACTGATTCTGGAAGGCAATGGCAATATCAAGGCCTTGGATGCCAAATTTAACTTTGATCCCAATGCCTTATTCCGTCATCCTGAGATTGTGGCGTACCGCGATGAAGATGAAGAAGATCCTGCAGAAATCGAAGCATCGAAGTTTGATTTGGCCTACATTTCGCTTGACGGCAACATCGGTTGCCTCGTCAACGGTGCCGGCCTTGCCATGGCTACCATGGATACGATTAAGCTCTTTGGTGGACAGCCAGCCAACTTCCTCGACGTAGGTGGCGGCGCGACTGCAGAAAAAGTAACGGAAGCATTTAAGATCATGCTCAAAAATAAGAGCGTGGAAGCCATTTTGGTCAACATCTTCGGTGGCATTATGCGCTGCGATGTGATTGCCGAAGGCGTGGTGACTGCCTGTAAGGCAGTGAATTTATCTGTGCCACTGGTGGTGCGCATGAAAGGTACGAACGAAGATTTAGGCAAAAAGATTTTGGCTGATTCTGGTTTGCCGATCATCAGCGCCGACTCCATGGCAGAAGCAGCAACCAAAGTGGTTGCTGCCGCTAAAAAACAGAAATAATCAAGGAAATCACCATGTCAATTTTGATTAACAAAAATACAAAAGTAATTACGCAGGGCATTACCGGTAAGACCGGGCAGTTTCATACTGAGAAGTGCCAAGAGTACGCAAACGGAAAGAATTGTTTCGTAGCGGGAGTCAATCCTAAAAAAGCAGGCGAGTCCATTTTTAATATTCCAATTTATGGAACGGTTAAAGAAGCAGCCCAGCAAACTGGCGCAACTACATCGGTAATTTATGTACCACCTCCTGGCGCTGCAGCTGCGATTTGGGAAGCGGTTGAGGCCGATTTGGATTTTGTGATCTGCATTACCGAAGGCATTCCAGTGCGCGATATGCTGGAAGTGCGTAACAAGATGGCACAAAAAGAAGCCAAGGGCGGCAAAAAAACCTTGCTGCTCGGCCCTAATTGCCCCGGCATCATTACCCCCGACGAAATCAAGATCGGTATCATGCCAGGCCACATTCATAAAAAAGGCCGTATTGGTGTTGTCAGCCGTTCAGGTACCTTGACCTACGAAGCCGTTGGTCAATTGAGCGCCATTGGTTTGGGCCAGTCAACCGCGGTCGGTATTGGTGGTGATCCGATTAATGGCCTGAAGCACATCGACATCATGCGCATGTTCAATGACGATCCTGAAACCGATGCTGTGATCATGATTGGTGAAATCGGTGGACCAGACGAAGCAGAAGCAGCCCTCTGGTGCAAAGACAATATGAAAAAACCCATCGTTGGTTTTATTGCTGGTGTAACAGCGCCTCCTGGAAAGCGCATGGGTCATGCCGGTGCTTTGATTTCGGGCGGTGCTGATACGGCAGATGCCAAATTGGCAGTAATGGAAGAGTGCGGCTTTAAGGTCACGCGTAATCCATCCGAGATGGCTAGCCTATTAAAGGCCATGATTTAGTTGTAGGCAGTTGTTTTACTGGTAGTAGTTGTTCAACACATAA
>DAIPIK010000102.1:0-4608 GCA_036770845.1 Polynucleobacter sp.
GTGTCTTTTTTATCTGGATTGCGACCGGCTTTTTTATGATCCAAGAGGGTCAGGCCGGAGTGGTTCTGACCTTTGGTAAGTACAGCTATACCGCAGGCCCTGGTATTAACTGGCGCATGCCGTATCCCTTCCAAACCACTGAGGTGGTGAATATCTCAGCGGTTCGCTCGGTCGAGATTGGCCGCTCCGTCGTGATTAAGGCAACCAACCAAAAAGATTCATCCATGCTGACCGAAGATGAAAACATCATCGATGTTCGCTTTGCCGTGCAGTACCGTTTGAAAGACCCAACCGAATACTTGTTTAACAATCGCGATCCGGATTTTGCGGTGGTACAAGCCGCCGAAACCGCGGTGCGTGAAATCGTCGCGCGTAGCACGATGGATAACGTACTCTATGAAGGCCGTGAAAAGATTGCGATTGATTTAACCGCATCGATTCAGCGCATTCTGGATAGTTACAAGGCAGGCATCTTTATTACCAGCGTGACGGTACAAAACGTGCAGCCACCCGAACAAGTCCAAGCTTCCTTTGACGACGCTGTTAAGGCAAGCCAAGATCAAGAGCGCCTCAAGAGCGAAGGGCAAGCCTATGCCAATGACATTATTCCGCGGGCTAAAGGTACCGCAGCGCGATTAATCGAAGAGGCAGAAGGCTATAAAGCCCGGGTCACTGCAACTGCAGAGGGTGATGCGATGCGCTTTAAGCAAATCTTGGTGGAGTACGCCAAGGCACCCCAAGTCACGCGTGATCGCATGTATGTCGATACGATGCGCGAGGTCTATACCAATGTCTCGAAGATTTTGGTCGACACCGCGAAAAGCAATAGCATGTTGTATTTGCCGCTCGATAAGATCGTTTCGCAGGTGAGTGCTGAAAGTGCAAAAGTAGCCAGTCAAGCTGCAGCGAGCGGCTCTGTCACCGTTGGCGCTGCAACCGACGTGCCTGCACCAACCACTAGAGCGCCTGAGCGCCCTGCGGATCGCCGTGATGGCGGCCTGCGCAGCCGAGATCGGGACGCACGATAATGAATATGAATCCAAATCGCGTAATTGCCATCCTCGTTGGCCTTGTTTTATTGGTCATTGTTGTTTTATCGAGCGTCTTCGTTGTCGATCAACGTAAATTTGCCGTGGTCTTTGCCTTCGGTCAGTTTGTTCGCGTAGCCGATGATGCTGGTCTGAATTTCAAGTTACCAGCGCCATTCCAAAACATCCGCTTCTTTGATCGCCGCATTATGACGATTGATAATCCGGAAGCAGAGCGCTACATCACCGCTGAAAAGAAAAACTTACTCGTCGACTCGTACGTTAAATGGCGCATTATTGATCCACGTAAATTCTTCATCAGCTTTAAGGGTGATGAGCGGATGGCTTCCGATCGCTTAACGCAGCTCGTGCGCTCCGCATTGAATGAAGAGTTCACCAAGCGCACGATCCGGGAAATTATTTCGGAGCAGCGCGATGAAGTGATGCAAAACATTCGCAAAAAAGTAGAAGTCGATGCGGCCGATATTGGCGTTGAAATCGTTGATGTTCGTTTAAAGCGCATTGACCTCTTAGCGGAAATTAGTGACTCGGTCTATCGCCGGATGGAAGCCGAACGCAAGCGCGTCGCCAATGAACTCCGCTCAACGGGTGCTGCCGAGTCCGATAAGATCCGCGCTGATGCAGAGCGCCAGCGCGATGTCATCTTGGCCGAAGCCTACCGTGAAGCGCAGCGCATCAAAGGTGCCGGCGACGCCCGGGCAACTGCCTTGTATTCGGAGGCATTTGGTCGTGATCCGCAGTTTGCGCAGTTTTACCGCAGTCTAGAGGCCTACCGGAGCTCATTCAAGGATAAGCGCGATATTATGGTGATTGAACCCACTAATGAGTTCTTTAAGCACCTCAATAAAAAATAAGAAGCGCGTATCGTGAATCGCTGGTTATTACCCGAAGACATCGCTGATGTCTTGCCTGCTAAGGCGCGTAAAGTCGAGCAGCTGCGCCGCAGTTTGCTTGATCTTTATCGCTCCTATGGCTACGAGCTGGTTGCCCCTCCCTTGCTCGAGTTTTTAGATTCACTGCTGACGGGCACGGGCTCTGACCTCAATTTGCAAACGTTTAAATTGGTTGATCAACTCTCCGGCAGAACGCTCGGGCTGCGTGCCGATATGACGCCTCAAGTCGCCCGCATTGATGCCCACTTACTCAATCGCACTGGCGTAACGCGCCTCTGTTATGCAGGACCCATTGCCCACACCCGCACACCGATTGGTTGCACTTCCCGCGAAGAGTTGCAACTGGGCGCCGAAATTTATGGGCACGCTGGCTGGGAAGCCGATTTAGAAGCGCTTTCCCTTCTATTGCAAACATTGCAAACCGCTGGCCTCAAGCAGGTCTACCTTGATCTCTCGCATGCCGGCATATTGACTGGCATCTTGGCGGACCAGGCGGTTTCAAAAGAAGACATTGAAACCCTGTACGGCCTTTTACAAAGCAAAGACCGCAGCAGCCTTGCAAATTGGTCGCGTAATTTACCGCAGCCCGTTGGTCAGGCCCTAATGGCGTTAACCGAATTAAGTGGCCCGGCTACAGAAGTGCTGGTTAGGGCGCGGAAGGTTTTGCCAAGCAATGCACTGGTCAGTGATGCCTTATCGCTGCTGGAGCGGCTGACGAACGCCATTGCCTCAATGCCATCGGCACCGGAGGTCAGCATTGATTTAGCCGATTTGCGCGGTTATCAATACCATAGCGGCATGATGTTTACCGCATACGTGGATGCATTATCGCAACCGATTGCACGCGGCGGTCGCTACGATCATGTGGGACAGGCCTTTGGGCGTGCCCGTCCTGCCACGGGTTTTTCCATTGATTTGTTAACCTTGGCTGGCTTGTCAACCGAACTGGAAGTGCGTTCAGCGATTGTGGCGCCTTGGATCAGCGATGCGGGATTGAATGCGGCGATCCAAGCCCTTCGCGCTGGCGGTGAGATTGTGGTTCAACTAGCGCCTGGCGATGCGGCACTCAGTGCAGAATATCGACTGGATCGCGTTTTAGTTGAGCAGGGCGGTACTTGGAAAGTACAGCCCAAGAGCGCTAGCAA
Organism: Polynucleobacter sp.; assembly: GCA_036770845.1. Taxonomy (GTDB): domain Bacteria; phylum Pseudomonadota; class Gammaproteobacteria; order Burkholderiales; family Burkholderiaceae; genus Polynucleobacter. The sequence continues at coordinate 3,088 of DAIPIK010000102.1, forward strand.
GAGTAGCTAGTAGCCTGCAATGTCTTTTAGATTGATTTGTTTATTACTGGATTAAATATGCCTCAACAACAACAAACTCGTGGCCGCAATGTGGTCGTTATCGGCACGCAGTGGGGCGATGAAGGTAAAGGCAAAGTCGTCGACTGGTTAACCGACCATGCGCAAGCGGTTGTGCGCTTTCAGGGCGGACACAATGCTGGACACACCCTAATCATTGGCGATAAGAAAACCATTCTGCGTTTAATTCCGTCGGGCATCATGCATAAGAACGTCATTTGCTACATTGGCAATGGTGTTGTACTGTCACCCGAAGCGCTGTTTAAAGAAATTGGTGAGCTTGAAGCGGCTGGTTTAGATGTGTGTTCCCGCCTACGCATTTCCGAGGCAGCGACTTTGATTTTGCCCTACCACGTGGCGATTGACCATGCCCGTGAGAAAAAACGCGGCGAAGCCAAAATCGGTACTACCGGTCGGGGCATTGGCCCTGCCTATGAAGACAAGGTCGCGCGCCGAGCGCTGCGAGTACAGGATTTGTTTTATCCCGAGAAGTTTGCTGAACAGCTGCGCGAGAACTTGGAGTATCACAATTTCATGTTGACGCAGTATTACGGCGCTAGCCCGGTTGATTACAAAGCGACCCTCGATGAAGCCATGTCCTACGCAGCGCGCATCAAGCCGATGGTGGTGGATGTCTCGAGCGCATTGTATGCGGCAGGGCAAGCAGGTCAATCCCTCTTGTTTGAAGGTGCTCAAGGTACCTTACTCGATATTGATCATGGTACCTATCCCTATGTCACCTCCAGCAATTGCGTAGCGGGCAATGCCGCCGCCGGCTCCGGCGTTGGCCCAGAGTCCTTGCAGTACATCTTGGGCATTACCAAAGCGTATTGCACGCGCGTGGGTGCAGGACCTTTCCCAAGCGAACTCTATGACCACGACAATCCTGCTAAGCAAGATCCGGTAGGCATTCGTTTGGCAGAAGTCGGTAAAGAATTTGGTTCTGTGACAGGCCGTCCTCGTCGTACCGGCTGGCTCGATGCTGCTGCCTTAAAGCGCTCGATTCAGATTAATGGTCTGAGTGGCCTTTGCATTACCAAGCTGGATGTACTCGATGGCTTTGAAACGATTCGCTTGTGCGTGGGCTACCACTTGGACGGTCAGCGCTTGGATGTTCTACCCCGCGGCGCGGAAGCGGTAGCACGTTGCGAGCCGATTTATGAGGACTTCCCAGGCTGGAAAGGCACGACTTACGGTATTCGCGAGTGGAATAAGTTGCCGCCAGAAGCGCAGACGTTCTTGCGCCGAATCGAAGCGGTTGCAGGCAAGCCCATCGCGATGGTCTCTACCGGACCAGAGCGCGATGAAACCATACTCTTGCAGCACCCCTTTGAGGCTTAGGGCAACTGCAATTGATTGTTGCCCAAGAAAACGGAGCAATGCTAAGCATGCAGAACTCCGTTTTGAATGATGGTGCCCAGAAGAGGACTCGAACCTCCACAACCTTTCGATCGCCAGCACCTG
>DAIPIK010000103.1:0-4565 GCA_036770845.1 Polynucleobacter sp.
GGGAAGAAGGATTCGAACCTTCGCATGCTGGAATCAAAATCCAGTGCCTTAACCAGCTTGGCGATTCCCCTACAGTATCAGTCTGAAGATATCGAATTGTAAGCGGGATTTTTATTTATCCCCCGGACAATCCGGCCTATCCACTCCCGAGGCAGATTTTGCAATAGAGCAGCGGCACTGGCGCCGTCAAACTGGCTCGGAAGCGCAGCAAAGACACTGCTACCAGAACCAGACATTTGGGGCTTAGCGCTTGGCAGGGCCTTGGTGATCCAATCTATCGCATCCCTCACTTCAGGACAAATCTGCATCGCTACCGCCTGACAGTCATTGATATATGCCTGATGAGGTAGTGGTGATGCAAGAAAGCGATCTATTGTAATCGGGGCGTGATCACGGGTCAATTCAGGGTGCTCAAAAAGCGCTTTGGTGGCGATGCCTCGATTCGGGAAAATCACAATAAAGCTTTGCTCGGGCAGGGTAATCGCTTGAATTACCTCGCCAATTCCCTCCACAAAGGCATTGCCTCCATGGATAAAGAAAGGCACATCGGCGCCCAATTGCAGGCCCAGTGCCATCAGCTCTTTGCTGGAAAGGTGAAGGTTCCAAAGGCTATTTAAGCCAATTAAGGTAGAGGCAGCATCGGATGACCCGCCGCCCAGGCCAGCCCCAACCGGCAATGCTTTGTGGAGGGTGATTTCAACGCCCATGCTCACGTTGCATTGGCGTTGCAATAGGGTTGCTGCGCGGATCACCAAGTCTTCACTTTCATCGATACCCGGAATCGGCTTGATGCGGGAAATGCGGCTGCTACTCGTTCTGCTAAGGGTGACGCGATCACACCAGTCAATTAACTGAAAGGCGGACTGCAAGAGGTGATAGCCATCCTTCCTGCGGCCAATAATGTGCAGAAATAAATTGAGTTTGGCAGGCGCTAAGAGGGTAAGCGAATCAGTCATCAATTTGATCAAAAACAAGGCGGATATCGATGGGCCCCGTTTTTGTGTTTCGGGTCATATTCAGTTTTTCTAGCTTGCTGCTATCGCCCCAAACATAGGATAAGTTCCAGCCGTCTTGACTGATTTTCGAAACAATACCATTGGGACTGCGCTCTAAGCTGGCAGGGCTTCCAGGCCGAACTTGGCCGCGCAACCAGTCCGATAAACCACGCGCAGGCAAAGGAAGTCCTAATGCAGACTGAACCAGGGTATCTGCATCAATCGCTTTGCTTATTTTGCCACCGCGCTCTAATACTGCTTCTCCTGGGGTAATGGTAATTTTTGCAATTGAGCCTCCAACAGGATTACGAATCTCCAAGGTGTCGTTCAGTGCGTCTTGGCTGAGGGTGAAGCCCCCTGAGCCGCCCTCAGCAGGCCGGTCAGCGCCGCCGTTCATGCGAATAGAAAAACGGCCATCCCAAACAATCTTGGTGGACTGGTTGGGCATTACCCAGTTGGGCTTGAAGCGTTTTAAGGTTTCACGCAAGGTGGTGTTGTTCGCATCCATTCGTTCAGCATCCTGCCATGCACTTTCAGCGGCGTTCAGATTGCCGATGGCCCAATACACTTCACCTAAGTGCGCCGATATTTCTGCTTCCGGCTTCATCTTAGTTGCCTTACTGAGTTGGTCGCGTGCCAGCTCCAGTTTGCCCATGCGGAAATTAACCCAGCCGAGGCTATCTAAGATAAAAGCATCTTGTGGTGCCAGGTTGTGCGCCTTAGTGATGAGGGCAAATGCCTCTGGCAGATTCTGCTTTCGATCGGCTAGGGAGTAGCCGAGGGCATTGAGTGCATTAGCATCATTCGGCGTTTTTTTCAGAATCTGCCTAAGCGTGGATTCCATCACATCAAAGCGACCCGCTTTTTCAGCCGCCATCGCATAGGTATACAAAATGCCGGAGTCAGTGGGCAAGGGTCTTAGCGCAGAAACAATGTCAAAATACGCGCGCATTGCTGCGGGCTCATCAATTGCCCGACCCAGGAGTGGTTGCAGCTGTTTCAAGGTACGCTCTTGACTTGCAGCATCTTGTTTTTGTAGTAAGGCAATCGCGGGTTTTACAGAATCAGACCAGCGTTGATTTAGCATCAATAAGGTAACGAGCACTTCTTTTGGCTTGGTGTCTCCTACGGGAGCAAGGCTGTCCCATGCAGTAGCTGCATCGAGAGCAAGCTCAGGCGCATTGGCTGCAATGGCAATCTCCATGGCGCGCTGGGCCAGCCGTGGATCGCCGGTTTGCCGGGCAAGACCAAGGTAGGTCTGGTAGGCTAGCGCCGGCTCGCCACGCTGAAGGGCAATTTCAGAGGCCAAGATCTCAAAAACCTGTTCGCCAGTAGCGCCTTGGTTACTGTGCGCCAATGAGGTCCAGCCGAGGCATGCACTAGCCAGCAATAGCATGGCACGCTTGCGAGCAGGCAACGGGGCCTCAGCGAGGCGCAAATGCATTAAATGGAACATAAGCACATTCTAATCTCCGAAACTACAATTCACCTATGCCAGAACTCCCAGAAGTAGAAGTCACTCGCCTTGGAATACAGCCGCACCTTGAGGGGGAGCGGATTACCGATGCCCTCATTATTGATGGCAGGTTGCGCTGGCCCGTGCCCCGTAATCTGCGGGCAATTTTGCTGGGCCAAACCTTGCACAGCATTGAGCGAAGGGGAAAGTACTTGTTATTGCAAATGGATCAAGGCTATTTACTGATCCATTTGGGTATGACGGGAGTCCTGCGGGTATTGCCAGTCAAAGAGCCATTAAAACCCCATGACCGGGTTGTAGTGGTATTCGGTAAGCGTAGCTTGCGCTTGCATGATCCGCGTAAATTTGGGGCTGTACTGTGGCATGCAAACAAGAGCGGTCCCATTGAAGACCATCCCTTGCTACTCAAGTTAGGCACAGAACCCTTTTCTGCTGATTTTGCGGACGAGCGCGGTGCTGCAGTGCTTTACCGCTGTTCGCGTGGTCGTAGTGTTGCAGTGAAATCGTTTTTATTGGCAGGGCAGGCCGTCGTTGGGGTTGGCAATATTTACTGTTCAGAGAGTTTGTTTGAGGCCGGAATACATCCCGCAAAGCAGGCCGGAAAATTAACCAAGCCACAATGTGCGCGTTTAGCTGGCGCTGTACGCATGGTGCTAAAGAAAGCCATTGCCGCAGGCGGCAGTACCTTGCGTGACTTTGTTGATAGCGAGGGCAAGCAGGGCTACTTTATGATGGAAAGCAAAGTCTACGACCGACGGGGCGAGCCTTGCCGAGTCTGCAGTACGCCGATAAAGCAGATCGTTCAGGGCCAACGTTCCACCTACTTTTGCCCAGCATGCCAAAAGCGCTAAGCACGCGGCCGACGCAGGATGCCGCTCTCATTACATCCTTTTCAAAGCAACTGATTCAGTGGCATAAAAAGCATGGACGCCATGGCATGCCATGGCAAAGCATTACTGACCCCTATGCTGTGTGGGTTTCTGAAATCATGCTGCAACAAACCCAGGTAGCCACGGTGCTGGAGCGCTACCCCAAAATGATGAAGCGCTTTCCATCGGTGGCGCATTTGGCACGCGCCGATATCGATGAGGTATTGGCTGAATGGAGTGGCTTAGGTTATTACTCGCGGGCGCGTAATTTGCATGCCTGCGCAAAGCAAGTGGTCACGCAACACCAAGGGCAATTTCCGTCCGATCCCCTCGAACTAGAAAGCCTCAGTGGCATTGGGCGATCTACAGCAGGCGCAATTGCCGCATTTGCCTTTCAGGCTAGGGCGCCAATTTTGGATGCCAATGTAAAGCGTGTTTTGGCTCGGCTATTTGGTATTCGTGGCGCACTACAAGAAAAAAAGGTAACGGATTCGCTGTGGCAATTGGCTACGGAACTTCTCCCACAAACACCAAAGAATATGCCGGTATATACCCAAGCACTGATGGATTTTGGTGCCACCTGGTGTACCGCAAAGCAACCGGTTTGCCTCACGCAAAAAACACATTGCCCATTTGAGCATTCGTGTCAGGCAAAGGCCTTGGATCAAGTGCTTGCGATTCCAAAAAAGGGAATTAAAAAGAAGTCGCCACAATTTGCGTGTGCAGTTGGCATTCTGACCCACGGCAATACGGTGCTATTGCAAAAGCGTCCTGATAAAGCCATCTGGGGCGGTCTCTGGTCACTGCCAGAGAGTCCTTGGCAAGCCCAAACAGCGATCGACGCAAACGCTAAAGTACAGGCAGAGCCATTAACGCGTGAGGAGCTGCTCAGATTGATTCTGCCAAACCTATTTTCTAAAAAAACACCGGCTTTATTTGGGGGTTTGGTAAAGACGGGTACGCGCATCAAACATATTTTTAGCCACCGCGTTTTGCAGATTCAGGCCTATGAGATGGCCCTGAATGCCAAAGCAAAGAAAGAGTTGGACGGTAGCATTCAGTTGGGTCAAACCCCTTACATTTGGGCCGAGCTAGGTAGGCTCGAGCAGTACGGACTTCCCCAGCCGATCAGGCTACTTTTGGAGGGGTGGAATCAAGCTCACGATGGCGCTGAATTAGATCGATGCGCGAATGCAGTCCCGATTGTTTAGAAAAGTAGCTCAT
>DAIPIK010000104.1:0-4564 GCA_036770845.1 Polynucleobacter sp.
TTGTAGGTAGCCATGAGTTAACGTAAAATTCTGTGATGAATGGAATTATTTTCTTTGGGCATGGCGCCCGCGATATGCGCTGGCGCGAACCGTTTGATCGACTTTGCGCAATGTGGCGCGATCAACATACTGAAGTACGAGTCGAGCCTGCCTTTTTAGAATTAATGGAGCCATCTCTAGAAGCCGCCGTGCTTTCCTTGGCTAACCAAGGCGTCCATGCAATTAAAATTATTCCTGTATTTTTTGGTCAAGGCGGTCACTTGCGCAATGATTTTCCTGTACTGCTCCAGGCATGCCAAGAGCGCTTCCCCAGTATCCATTTAAGCGCAACGCAAGCTGTGGGCGAAGATATCGCGGTCTTGCAGGCCATCATTGATTTCGGCGCCCGCGCGTAAAGCAAGAGCATCTCCAATCATGATCAATGCGGGCGAGCTGAGATCAAACCAATTTGATGCATCACCATTAGCAAGATCTTCTAGTGTGCAATACGCATGCCGCTCTCTACTTGTGCTAACCGCTTCTAAAATATGAACCGGCGTTGCGGTACTTTTAGAGTTAGACGCAATTAACTGTTGCGCAATTTGAGCTGCATCCTTGCGACCCATGTAATACACCAACGTATCTGCGGCTGGATTTTGAATCGGAGCATTGGTCTTTAGATCATTTGCCTGTGCAAGCGTAATAAAGGCAACGCTTCGAGAAACACCTCGCAAACTTAAAGACTGCTGAATAGTAGCTGCTCCAGCCAATGCCGCAGTAATGCCTGGTACGACTTGAACCGCAACGCCGGCTTGCTTGAGTGCCCCAATTTCCTCATCAGCGCGTCCAAACATCATAGGGTCGCCGCCCTTTAAGCGCACGACTACCCGATACTGATGTGCAGCATCCACTAATCGCTTGTTAATAAAGTGCTGGGCTGACGAGAGCTTCCCGCAACGCTTACCCACCGGCACCTTGATTGCATGCGGGCATAATTCCAGCATTTCTGGCTCAACCAGGGCGTCGTAAAACACAATCCCAGCCTGCCTGAGCAAGGTTGCGCCACGCACCGTAATCAAATCTGCTGCCCCAGGTCCCGCCCCTACTAAATAAACCGTGCCGACTTCATTCTGAGTCGATTGAGAAGCATTTCCCCTCATAGAGAAAGTCCGGTGGCGTCAGGTAGAGTCGCAATACTACGCTTAATTCTCCAGCTATTTTGCAGGGTTACGGAATATAAGCCAAATTGCTTTAAGCCCAAATTAAGATCTTGATCTTCGCGTAATTCAAAAGCATCAAAACCCACTCTCGCCATCTGCAACAGCTGATCAATTAATACATCACCAATCGCCCTAATTTCGCCGACCCAAGCCAATCGCTCACGCAATAATGTTGCGGTGCTAAAGCCACGTCCATCCCTAAAAATGGGGAAATCAACCGCCATCAATGACCAGAATTTTTTGCCGGCATGAATCACTTCCGCATGAGCGGCAACGTCATCCTCCGCAGAAAACCAAACACCAATATCACCTTGAAGCGCTCTTGTCATAACTTCTGAATTATTAGCGTTGCTGATCCACCACGCAAAGGGAAGAATTAATTTACCCGCAGGCAAATCACGTACCCCACTAGCCTCATTTTCTTGCGTAGAAAAACGCACTACCTGCCAGTCACTCTCCAAAAGCTGAGCAGGGCCGTTTAATTTATATGAAATGATTTTCCGAGGATCCCTTTTCGCCAGTATTTCGAGCTTCATACCTTAAGCTCCTCTTCATCCCGCTCCGTTGCGTTGCTCGAGGAAAATCCATATGCGGCTAGCTTGAATGGCGCAATTCCTAGGCGACGGTACACATCGATAAATGACTCACTGCCCTCTCGCTCAGCCACATACACATCAATAATTTTGCTAATCACTTCAGGAACTTGATTTGCTCCAAACGAGGGGCCGATTACCTTTCCAATTGCAGCTTGGCTGCCTTGCTCACCGCCTAAGGTAATTTGATAGAACTCCTCCCCATCCTTATCTACCCCCAATATGCCGATATTGCCAACATGGTGATGCCCGCATGAATTAATGCAACCCGATATGTTTAATGAAATACTCCCCAGATCATGTAAATAATCTAAATCATCAAATTGTTCCTGAATGGCTTTAGCAATTGGAAGCGACTTCGCGTTTGCAAGAGAGCAAAAGTCACCCCCAGGGCAGGCAATAATGTCCGTTAGCAAACCAATATTAGGCAGCACCAGCGAATACTCTTTTGCGGCGCGCCATAAATTGAGTAATTCGGTTTGCTCTACATCGGCCAGCACAAGATTTTGCTCATGGGTAACACGTAGCTCGCCAAAGCTATAGCGATCCGACAGATCGGCAATTGCCAACATTTGCTTTGCCGTGGCATCTCCTGGCGCAGCGCTCCCATGGGGTTTTAATGAAAAAATAACGGATGCATAACCAGACTCGCGATGGGGGCGAACATTTTGTTTTAGCCAGCGTAAAAATCCCGCATGCTCCTGTGATTGGGGGTTTACAAGCGTAACTAGCTCCTCCGCTGTCAGGGTGGGTAATTTGCGATAGGCCGGCTTTGTAAAATACTGAGCAACCCGGTCCCACTCAGCCTGCGTAAAGTTATCGTCGCTGGCCTTAATGAATGCCCATTCTTGTTCAACCTCGTTTGCAAATGCACTTGGGCCAATTGCCTTCACCAAAATCTTAATGCGTGCTTTATAGATATTGTCACGACGGCCAAACCGGTTATAGACTCGCAATAAAGCGGTAAGGTAACTTGGCAAGGCATGCCATGGCAATTGCTCTTTGATGAGTAAGCCCAATAATGGTGTTCGCCCCATTCCACCACCGGCGTAAATATCCGCTACCAGCAGGCCTGCTGAATTTTTTTTGAGCTCAATGCCTACGTCATGGCATAACAGAACCGTACGGTCTTCCTTTGCGCCATTGATGGCAAATTTGAATTTTCTGGGTAAGTATGCAAATTCAGGATGCAATGTCGACCACTGGCGCAGCAACTCACAAATGGGCCTGGTATCGACTATTTCATCGCTGGCCACTCCGGCGAATGGATCGCTAGTGATATTGCGTATGCAATTGCCGGAAGTTTGGATGGCGTGCATTTCAACCTTGGCAAGCTCAGCCAAAATATCAGGCACTTGGGCTAACTCCACCCAGTTAAATTGAATATTCTGCCTTGTGGTGAAGTGGCCGTAACCTCGGTCATATTGCACCGAAATATTCGCTAAAGTACGCAATTGGCTGGAACTGAGCATTCCATAGGGAATCGCCACCCGCAACATATATGCATGGCGCTGAAGATACAGGCCGTTTTGCAAACGCAAGGGCTTAAATTCATCCTCATGCAGCGCCCCTTCTATGCGACGCGCCACCTGATCCCTGAATTGGGCTACCCGCTCTTCAATAAGGGTCTGGTCGATGTGGTCATATTTGTACATGGCCTCCATTGTTATGGAGGATTTACATATCTAAAACGAATAAAAAGCTATATCTATATACCAAATAAAGCATAAAGATTTTTTCCATCCGGTTTTTGATTTTCAGTCCTAGCAATACCAATAAAGACCAAAGTGTTGCGGTGTTGCCATATGCAATCACGTTATAAGCTAATAAGAAAAGAGATGTTTGATTAGAAGATGTCTTGGCACACAATTGGTTGCAATGCATTCTAAAAAGCCCTCATGCCGTGATATTCAAACAAGATCTTTGCTTTCAACCTAACGCCTTGGCTCACTGTTTGAAAATTAGGTTACTAACATGACGTTGGTACTTTTTTGCGCAGATTGGTGTAGTTCATGTCGAGAATTTAAACCCGCATTTGATGCGCTTCATATTCCAGGCTTATCAAGGCATTGGGTGGACATCGAAAGGGATGGGCAACTAATTTCAGAAATTGAGGTGGAAAATCTACCGAGCATATTGGTATTGTCAAATGACAAGTTAAGCTGGTATTTTGGTGAAATTCGTCCTAGCTCACTTTTTTTAGAAAGAATTCTTAAGGATCTTGAGGCGGGGAAATTTGAATCTAAGCCAATTGAACAACGCTTTACCAATCTTATTCAAAGCATAAATAATTGTTATTAATCTAAATACACCCCCAAGCTGCGATCCGTTAGGGTGACGTAATCTTAACTGCCGAATTAAGACTGCTACACCTGCTAAAAAAACTTTCCACTAAATGGCTGAAATAGATCTGCAAATAGACATTAATTCAAAAAAACACTTATCGTTTGCGCAGATAATAGACATTAATTCAAAAAAACACTTATCGTTTGCGCAGATTAATGTGTATGGGTAAATCGGGGGACCCTTTTTCAAAAATGGGGGGTGGGGGTACGGTGGGGTCTCTGGATCCTGAAATGAACAAGGGGTGCCCCCTACTTTCTTGGTAAATTAACTGCATGGACGATTCAAACGACGATCTGGGCGAGGTTGTTTACGCAGGCAAGCTCAAGTCCCAAACCTTTAAGCAGCTTCAATTGGAGCGCCTAATAAAGAGTGGCACTGTTATTCCTGCATCAAAGCTAGCGGAAACCAAAGAGTTAGGGCTACAGC
>DAIPIK010000105.1:0-4541 GCA_036770845.1 Polynucleobacter sp.
ACCGAGAGAATCACATTGGATGTCGCAACCCAGGAGATTGGCGTGGTAATCACCTCATCACCAGGACCGATGCCCGCTACTTGCAAGGCAATTTTCATGGTGGCAGTGCCGTTGGCAAAACAGCGTACCGGCCGATTGCCAAAATAGGCGCTGAGCGCCGCCTCAAATTCCGCTAATTTGGGACCAGAGGTAACCCAGCCAGAGCGCAACACCTCAGCAACTGCCGCAATCGTTGCTTCATCAAAGCTGGGGCGCGTAAATGGAATGAACGGCAATGGAGCAGTATCTGACATGGAGGACCTTTGCCTATCGATTAGTCGAGCGAGGTGGTATGGGATTTGCCGCAACGCTTGGGTGCTTGACGATCATGCGGCGTGAATCTCGGTCGACGATTTCCATCGGTAGTCCCAAGCGTTTTAGTTCTTCATATTGTGAGGGCACCATGAGTGCATAGGCATTGGGCTGGGCTTTCCAGCGCTCAATAAAATCATTCAAGGTGGGCGCCCAGCGCTCGGGCTCTTGATCTACACCGAACTGCAGCTCATCTGGGAACTCCACCATGATCATGGTTCGGCCTAAGTAAAAGGGTAGGGTGTGATCCAAGATCCGGACGGAATAGATTGGCGCATCTGCTGGGATCACATTACGCACCCGATTAGCTAAGTCCACCCCGGACACAGCACGACCCAGTGTTTCATGGCCGGTGCCTGCAATCATGCTAGTTAGATAAAAGCCAATCGCCAAGCTGGCAATGCTGGTAATACCATTGCGCCTTGCTTGCCATGCTGCCACGCTGCTAAAGAAAATCAAGACGACTAAAGCGACAGCAATCCATTGGGTGTATTCCGCATAGGCGGTGATCTCATCGGGCTGCGCTTGCACCCCAACAAAAGACAAAAAGAAGAAGCCAATAAAACCCACAAGGGCAAAGCATCCCGTTTGTAAGATCCAGCTTATTGGCAAGACATTGGTTTGGCCTAACTGGCGATCCAAATACCGACCAACCAACATCGCTAGGGCTGGAAAAATCGGAATGATGTAGCCGGGTAATTTAGAGCGCGACACACTAAAAAAAGCAAAGATGATCACAAACCAACACACGAGCATCCAGCCTGAGGAAAAGTGCCCTTGCCGTGACTTCCATGCCTGCGCTACTGCGCCAGGCAATTGAAATAAAAACGGTAAAAATCCAGCAAGCAGTAGTGGAACAAAAAAGTAAACCGGCCCGGGGCGACGGTGGGTATCTTGAGTAAAGCGCTCGAAATGCTCGTGGATAAAGAAGAACTCAAAAAATTCAGGGTGGCGGATCGACATCACAATGAACCAGGGTGCAGTAATGGCGAAAAACAGCAATAAACCACTCACGATGTGGAGCCGCTTCCAAATGCGCCAATCCCACGCACTGAGCGAATACGCAATCAATACCAAGGTGGGCAGCGCAGCCCCGATTAAGCCTTTGGAGAGCGTTGCCAACGCCATAAACGCCCAACAGAGCAACATCCAGCTGCGCGTGCTAGCGCTTGTTTTGCTGTCTTGCGCTAGGAGTAGTGCGCACAAGGCGGATGCTAAAAATGCCGATAAGGCCATGTCCAAGGAGTTCACGTGGCCGCTGATAATCCACATGGGACTTGCGGCCAAGGCAACTGCTGCAATCCATCCGGCGCGAGGGCCATCAAGTCGAGTGCTGGTGTAGCCAACAAAAAGAATAGTTAAAAAGCCAGTCAGGGCTCCCCACAAGCGCGCCTGCCATTCACCTACGCCAAACCAATCAAATGCAATGACAGTGGCCCAGAGTTGCAGCGGCGGTTTGAAAAAATACTTGTAATCGTTGTAACGTGGACTGATCCAGTCACCACTGACCAGCATTTCGCGGGCAATCTCGGCATACCGGCCCTCGTCAGATGGAATGAGGTGGCGGTAATCGAGGCTGCCAAACCACAAGAGGGCATACAGCGCCCCCAATATCAAAATACCAACCGGAGCTAATAAAGCAGGCGTTTTGTTGATGGGGCCGAACATCGTTATTGGGGGTCCAGTAATAAGGCTGCCATAGCTTGGCGGCCTTCGCCTACCAAAATATTGTAGGTTCGGCAGGCTGCCTGGGTATCCATAATTTCAAAGCCAATTTTGGCATTTATGAGGGCCCGTAACAAATCAGGGCGAGGAAAGCGCTGGACGGCCCCGCTACCAAAAATCACCAGTTCTGGCTTCAGATCTGCTATTTGAGCAAAGTGACTGGGTTCAAGCGCCGCAAAGGAAGCAGCTTCCCATTGGCCAACATCGCCGCTTGGCCCAACTAAGACCGCATGGCGGTAGGGTACCCGGTTGACCTCAATGTAGTCCTTACCGTAGCCGGTTATCGTATTGATGCCAAGTGGGGTGTCAGAATGGAGTTTCACGTGTGCGCTCTGTCATAATTGAGTAAATTATAACTAGTCGCTTTTTTGCCTAGTTTTCAAGTACTTAACCCTTACTAATTTATCAGCATTTACAAAAACCACCGTGAAACCGATCCTGAAGTCTGAAAAGCTAAATCACGTTTGTTACGACATTCGTGGACCCGTCCTTGAGCTTGCTCAGCGTATGGAAGAAGAGGGTCACAAAATCATCAAATTAAACATCGGTAATGTGGGTGTGTTTGGTTTTGATCCCCCTGAAGAAATTCAGCTCGACATGATTCGAAATTTAAGCAACGCCTCTGCTTATTCCGATTCCAAAGGCATTTTCGCGGCCCGTAAAGCAATCATGCAGTACTGCCAAGAAAAAGGCATTCAGGGTGTTACCTTGGACGACATCTACACCGGCAACGGCGTCTCAGAATTGATCGTGCTTGCAATGAACGCGCTGCTGAATAATGGCGATGAGGTGTTAGTGCCTGCGCCAGACTATCCCTTGTGGACTGCAGCTGTTAGTTTATCGGGCGGTACTCCCATCCATTATTTATGCGACGAAGCAAAAGAGTGGGCGCCGGACTTGGCTGACTTGCGCTCCAAAATCACCCCGCGCACCAAAGCGATTGTGATGATTAATCCAAACAATCCAACGGGGGCGATTTATTCCAAAGAAGTGCTGACCGAGCTCACACAAATCGCGCGGGAGCACGGACTTATTCTATTTGCCGATGAAATCTACGACAAGATGCTGTACGACGAGGAGCAGCACGTTTCCCTTGCCTCACTGTCAACTGATGTCGTCATCATTACCTTTAACGGGCTATCCAAGAATTACCGCTCCTGTGGCTACCGCTCGGGCTGGATGGTGGTTTCGGGGGATAAGTCACGCATCAAGGATTACATCGAGGGACTAAATATGTTGTCCTCGATGCGTTTGTGCGCCAACGTTCCTGGGCAGTACGCAATCCAAACGGCCCTTGGCGGTTATCAAAGTATTGATGATCTGGTTGCTAAAGGAGGGCGCCTGGCTCGGCAACGCGACCTGGCTTGGGAATTAATTACCGCCATCCCTGGAGTGAGTTGTGTGAAGCCAAAATCGGCGCTGTATTTGTTTCCAAAATTAGACCCAGAGATGTACCCGATTGAGAACGATCAAGACTTCATCGCCGACTTATTGCGCGAAGAAAAGGTATTGATGGTTCAGGGGTCTGGCTTTAATTGGGTGAAGCCAGATCACTTCCGCGTTGTTTTCTTACCCCATGAAGATGTGCTCAAAGATGCCATTGGCCGCTTTGCGCGTTTTCTGGAGCGTTATCGTAAAAAGCATGGCAAGTCAGCTGCCACTGCATCACTCGCTACAAAGGCATCATGAAGCCGATTCAAGTTGGACTATTAGGTATTGGAACTGTTGGCGGAGGCGTTTTCACGGTCCTCGAACGCAATCAAGATGAGATTCTGCGTCGTGCCGGACGCGGCATCCGCATTCATACGGTCGCCGATCTCAATGTGGAGCGCGCAAAAGAATTAGTTCGTGATCGCGCACAGGTTGTTAGTGATGCCCGTGCGGTCATTGCAAACCCCGAGATCGATATCGTGGTTGAGCTCATTGGCGGTTATGGCATTGCGAAGGATTTGGTACTCGAGGCCATCGCCGCAGGTAAGCATGTCGTAACAGCCAATAAAGCCTTAATTGCAGTACACGGCAATGAAATCTTCAAAGCGGCGCATGCGAAGGGCGTGATGGTTGCATTTGAAGCTGCGGTTGCCGGTGGCATTCCAATTATTAAAGCCTTGCGCGAAGGGCTTACTGCCAATCGAATCGAATGGATTGCCGGCATCATTAATGGCACGACCAATTTTATTTTGTCGGAGATGCGCGATAAAGGCTCTGACTTTGCAACTGTATTAAAGGAAGCACAGCGCCTGGGTTATGCCGAAGCCGATCCTACCTTTGATATTGAAGGCATTGATGCTGCTCACAAAGTGAGCATCATGAGCGCGATTGCATTTGGCATTCCCATGCAATTTGATAAAGCCTATGTAGAAGGCATCACGAACTTAGCGGCAACCGATATTAAATATGCGGAGCAGCTGGGTTATCGCATTAAGTTACTGGGCATTACCAAGAAAACCAAATCCGGGATTGAG
>DAIPIK010000106.1:0-4510 GCA_036770845.1 Polynucleobacter sp.
GTGCCGCTGGTATACAAAATATAGGAAGTATGGGTTGCATCCACCCACTCTACGGGTACCTCTGCATTGAGGTGAGCCAAACGCTCGGCGGTGTAATCGAGGTCGCGCCCGTCCACCATGACAAACTCGGTTAAGCCACGGTTGACGATCAATACCTTTGCGGGTTTATAAGACGAGAGTGCAATGGCTTCATCGAGCAGCGGCTTGTAAGGCACTGCCTTACCGCCACGCATGCCCGCCTCGGCCGTAATAATCATTTTGGGTGTGGCATCTTCAATGCGCGATGCCAAACTATGCGATGCAAAACCGCCAAACACCACCGAATGAATTGCACCAATACGCACGCATGCCAGCATCGCAAAACTGGCTTCCGCAATCATCGGCATGTAAATCAATACGCGATCGCCTTTGCCAACCCCATTGGCCTTCAAAATGGCAGCCATGCGATTCACTTCAGCATGCAGTTCCTTGAAGGTATAGGCCTTTTCAATATCGGTCTCGGTAGAAACTGCTACTAAGGCAATTTGGTCGCCGCGCTCCGCTAAATGGCGATCAACCGCGTTGTAGCAAAGATTGGTTAAGCCGCCCTTGAACCAATGTGCAAACGGCGGTTTGGAGTAGTCGAGTACCGTGTCAAAAGGCTTTTCCCAGTGAATGTGTTTTGCTTCCTCTCCCCAAAAGGCATGGGGGTCTTGAATGGATTGGGCGTGAACGGTTTTGTAGGACATGATTTACCTAAAAATGGATACTTAAATGGACTCGATACTGCTACCGCGTAAAAGCTAAATCTACCCTATTGCGGGGCAGTACCTGCTTTTGCAGTAGTTGTTTTCGCAGATTTGGAAGGGTCTGTCGATACGGACTTTTGCTGAGTAGGCGGCTTAGAGGCTGTTTTAACCGTGGATTTTGTCGCGCTTTGTGCGGTTTTGGGGGGTGCAGCATTGGTATTCTTGCTCGCTGTACTGCTTGCTGCTGCCTTTTTCACGGGCGCTGGCTTGACTAATTTTAGGCTGGCATTTTCGGCCAGGTGCTCGGATACGTCAGCAGACTTATTGCTGGGTTTTGGAATCAATACCGTCGATCCAGCCCTGACCCGCATTCCAAGCGGAATGGCATTCACCTCACGTAACACGGCCACACTAATGCCCAAGCGCTTCGCAAGTTGCTCGGCTGACTCGGTTGCTGGAACGCTGACCGCAGTCCAGGTAGAGAGTGGCTCAGTGTAGTTTTTTAAATTTTCCTGAAAGAGTTCAGCGTGACCAAACGGTAATAAAATTTGTTGATTGGCTGCACTCAAAATGACAGGCTTGTTAAACGATGGATTGAGATTGCGAAACTCCTCGGGCGTGAGCTCCGCCAACTTAATCACCACATCGACATCAATATCCCGCGTGACATCGATTGCTACAAAGTAGGGGTGATTTTCTAAATCGGGTAAGACAATGCCGTACGCCTTCGGATCTGAAACGATGGCTTTGTACGCCATGAGTTTAGGAACGTAGTCACGGGTCTCTTTAGGCATTTTCAAGCTGAGGTAGTCGGTAGGCAATCTAGCCGCTTGATTGCGCTTGATTGCTTTGGCCACATTGCCCTCGCCCCAGTTGTATGCCGCTAAAGCCAATTGCCAATCGCCGAACTGCCGATGCAAGCGTTGCAAATAATCGAGCGCCGCATGGGTTGACTGCAATACATCGCGACGCTCATCGCGAAACACGTTTTGCGTTAACTTGAAATCTTTTCCAGTCGCCGGCATAAACTGCCAAATGCCCATCGCTTTCGCAGTGGATTTGGCTACCGGATTGAAGGCACTCTCGACAAATGGCAACAAAGCGATTTCAGTAGGCATGCCCCGTAAATTCACTTCTTCAACAATGTAGAACAAGTAACGCGATGACCGCGCCATCGAACGCTGCACGTAATCCGGTCTCGCAGCCAACCAGCGTGTCTGCGTAATCACTAGGGGGCTATTGAGTTCAGGCATCGCAAAACCATTTTGTATGCGAAGCCATAAATTACTGGATGGGGCAGTTAGACTACTCAGAGACTGCGTACTGAGGTCAATGCGGGGGGCTTTGGCTGCGCGTGGGTTGCTTGCACTGCCACTTGCGTCCGAAGACCAATCGTTGCCCATACCGGCGCAGCCCGATAAGGCGGCCACCGTGGCGATGACAAGGAGTGATCGCCAATGCAAATACCAGCGCCCGAAATCGCATTGGCGCAGCAGCATCAGAAGTGGTCCTTCCAAGCCCGAATCGCCGCCAACACATGCGCTGGACTTGGCAATGCAGCAGCGCCAGATGCTTGCAATGCGGCAGCGATGACATCCGGCTGATCTGAGCGCATAAAGGGATTAACCCGCAACTCATGGCCAATGGTGGTTGGCACGGTCGGCTGATTCGCTTTGCGCAAGGCCTGTGCCGTATTCGACCAAGTGATGAGATCCGAATTATTTGGCTCTACCGCCAAGGCAAAGCGGATATTCGAGAGCGTGTACTCATGGGTGCAATACACGATTGTTTCGGGTGGTAAGGCCGCAAATTTCGCTAACGATTGCGACATCTGGGTGGGCGTTCCTTCAAACAAGCGGCCGCAGCCCGATGCAAATAAGGTATCGCCACAAAAAAGCCTGGGTGCATTACCGGCAGCAAAATAGGCAATGTGCCCCAAGGTATGGCCGGGCACTTCCAAGACCGTAAACGCAATCGCTGGTGCAGCGCATTCCACTCGGTCGCCCTCCATTAAGGCCTGGGTTCGCCCCGGAATGACCTCTGCTGCTGGGCCATACACTGGCAGGGAATCCGTGGCGACGTAGGCCAACAAATCCAAAATACCGCCTGTATGGTCTGCATGGTGGTGCGTAATCAGAATGCCAGTGAGGGTCAGCGCCTGGCTTTCTAAATAGTCCAATACTGGCCCCGCATCACCCGGGTCAACCACCAAAGCAGACTCGCCATCGTGAATGCACCAGATGTAGTTGTCGTCAAATGCCGGAATGGGCCAGACTTGCAATGTAGATTTCGTTACCATAGGCACATGATACCAACCCAAGCCTCACCCGAAAGCCCTATTTTGTCAGCAGACGGCTCCTGGGATGCGTGGCTTGCCTCGCCCCCAGGTCAATATGTTTTGCGTCAAGAGCAGGTGTGGTTTGATAAAACGGTCGTGGATGTATTTGGCTTTAATGCGGTTCAAATTGGCTTGCCGCAACTCCATTGTTTGCGCGAAAACCGCATGCCGATGCGTGCCTTGTTAACGCATGCAGATCAATCCTTAGGTGCGCAGTCAACTATCCCGACAACGCCGACTTGGCACGTCATCGAAGGTTTGCCCGATGAGCTGCCCTTTGCAGCAGAGAGCGTGGATCTATTGGTATTGCCGCATGTATTGGAGTTTGCAGATGATCCCCATCACATTCTGCGTGAGGCAGACCGGGTCCTAGTACCCGAGGGCAGGCTCATCTTGTCCGGATTTAATCCCGCCAGCCTGTGGGGAGCGCGGCAATACCTTGGCCGCTTAATTGGCAAGCCATTTTTACCCAGAGAGGGTCAGTTTATTAATCTGCTGCGCATCCGTGACTGGTTAAAGTTACTGAATTTCTCCTTGGATCGAGGCCACTTTGCCTGCTATAAACTGCCTTTGCAAAGTGAGTCAGGAATTCAGCGCATGAATTACCTTGAGCCCATGGGCAATCGCTGGTGGCCTATTTTTGGCGGTGTATTTATGGTCTCTGCTGTCAAACGTCATCCTGGAATGCGCCTCGTGGGTCGTGTAGCCCAGAAGCGGCCACAATCGCTACGCCAACTCAATCCCGTAGTGGAGCGCAAAATACAGCCTACTGCTCCCCACAACCAACCTGACCACCATGAGCCAGCCTGATCCTGCCCTACCCCACATCACCATATACACCGATGGGGCCTGCAAAGGCAACCCAGGCCCTGGGGGTTGGGGTGCGGTATTGCGATCGGGCGAGCATGAACGGCATATGCATGGCGGCGCTGAACTAACCACCAACAACCGCATGGAAATGAGCGCAGTGATTCATGCGCTACGTGCCCTCAAGCAACGTTCCAGCGTTGCGCTGTACACCGACTCCCAGTACGTTCAAAAAGGGGTTACGGAATGGCTGGAAGGCTGGAAAAAGCGCCAATGGCGCACCTCCAATCGCGCACCCGTTAAAAACGCAGACCTCTGGCAAGAGCTCGACGCCCTGCTTCCAGACCACCAGATTTCGTGGCATTGGGTACGCGGTCACAATGGCCACCCCGGCAATGAGCTCGCCGATGCCTTAGCCAACCGCGGGGTTGAAGAGTTACTCGCGAAAAAAAGTGTTTAGGGTCCTATAAGCGGACTGTTTTCGCCTTTTTAAGCCAAGCTGGCTTTCGGTGGAAAACAAGGGCTTATGAGAGAATGGGGCGTCCAAATGCACCTAATAGCATCATTGCTAGATACCTAAGAAAAACTGAGATCAATTGGCTGAAAACGCTCCAAAAACACCCTGGTTAAGCAAAGT
>DAIPIK010000107.1:0-4479 GCA_036770845.1 Polynucleobacter sp.
GATACGAATGCTGCTTTAGCCATCAGCCAGCCACCACAAACAAACCCAAAACACTGTAAGAGTGGATACGCCCCAGCGAAGGTCGCTTGGGGATTTGTCGCGTGCTCATGTAGCACCCAATCAAGGGCTTTGCTAAGGGATTGCACTGCTTTTTGTAAATCGGTAGCGATTTGTTGAAGTTGAATACTGGAGGATGAACTCAAATCCGTAGCACAGGCCTGGATTTCCGCAAGAAGACGGCGTGCCTCAGTACCCTCATCGCGAATAATCTTGCGGCCCAATAAGTCAATAGCCTGAATACCAGTAGTGCCCTCGTAGATCGAAGTTATCCGCGCATCTCGCAGGTATTGAGCGGCGCCTGTTTCTTCAATGTAACCCATGCCACCATGAACCTGAATGCCCAAGGAAGTAATTTCGATGGCCTGCTCTGTACACCAGGCCTTCACGATCGGCGTTAATAAATCCACACGCAACTGACTCGCTTCACGAATTGCTTGGTCAGGGTGCTTTTGTGCAAAATCGGATTGTGCAGCAGCAAGGTAAGCCAAAGCACGCATCGCCTCTGTTTGGGTCTTCATTCGCATGAGCATGCGCTGCACATCGGCGTGGTGCACGATCGGTAATTTTTCAGATCGACCTGCGATTCTGCCCTGTACCCGCTCTTTTGCATAATGGGCTGCGTGTTGATACGCCCGCTCCGCAATGGCAACACCCTCAAGACCCACTGCTAGGCGAGCGTTATTCATCATCGTAAACATATACTCTAGGCCGCGATTCGCCTCACCCACTAAATACCCGATCGCCCCGGTCTTTTCACCAAATGCCATGACAGCGGTTGGACTGGCATGTATTCCTAATTTATGTTCAATCGAGAGGCAGCGGACATCGTTACGAGCACCCAAACTGCCATCCTGATTTATCAACCATTTCGGCACAATAAATAAAGAAATTCCCTTCACCCCTGGTGGCGCATCTGGCAGACGCGCTAATACCAAGTGAATGATATTTTCCGTAAAGTCATGCTCGCCATAGGTGATGTAGATCTTTGTGCCGATAATTCGAAAGTGATCACCCTCAGGCACTGCCTTTGTACTAACCGCCGACAGATCAGAGCCTGCTGATGGCTCAGTCAGGTTCATGGTTCCAGCCCACTGCCCTGAAATGAGGGGAGGCAAGTAAATTGCTTGCTGCTCGGGCGTTGCATGGTGCTCAATTGCCTCAATCGCCCCAGCAGTCAACATGGGGCAAAGCATAAAAGCCATATTTGCTGAATGCCACATCTCATTGACAGGGGTGGCTAAGCTCAGTGGCAATCCTTGGCCACCAAAATCCGTATTGGCTGCCAGCGAAATCCAACCGGCTTCACTGTATTGCTGATATGCCTGCTTAAATCCATCGGGCGTTTGTACAGCACCATCCTGATAAACACACCCAGCTTGATCGCCGCTCCAATTCAGGGGGCTCAATACCTGACTGGCAAATTTATCGGCCTCATCCAGAATAGTATTCACTAAATCTTCACTGACATCTTCATACCCAGGTAAGTTGGCTATAACCGACATTGGTATAAGTTGATGCAATATAAATTGCATGTCATCGAGGGGAGCGCGGTAATCGATTGGCATTATTAAACGTCAATCGCCGTTACTGAACCGGCCCGTTTCCGTAGCTCAAATTTTTGTATTTTTCCTGTCGCTGTTTTAGGAATTTCACCAAACACAACAGCACGGGGGACTTTAAAGCGCGCTAGGTGCTTTTTACAATGCTCTTGGATATCGAGTTGTGTTGCGACAGCATTTTGCTTTAATTCTATAAATGCACATGGGGATTCACCCCATTTTGGATCGGGCATTGCTACTACCGCAGCAGCCAATACTGATGGATGGCGATACAACACATCCTCAACCTCAATACTAGATATGTTTTCACCACCGGAAATGATGATGTCTTTGCTGCGATCCTTGATCTTAATGTAGCCATCCGGATTCATTACAGCCAAGTCGCCAGAATGAAACCAGCCGCCTGCAAATGCCTCGAGGGTTGCCTTTGCATTCTTGAGGTAACCCTTCATCGCAATATTGCCTTTGAACATGATTTCGCCCATCGTTTCACCATCTGCAGGTACGGGCTGCATGGTTGTAGGGTCCATGACGGCAACCGCTTGCTGCAAGTGGTACTGCACACCCTGCCTTGCATTCAATCGGGCACGCTCGCCAATGTCCATGGCCGACCATTCCGTATGCTGCACGCATACCGCAGCAGGCCCATATGTTTCAGTTAAGCCGTATACATGGGTAAGATCAAAACCCAACTGCTCCATCCCTTCAATCATGGCTGCAGGGGGTGCCGCACCCGCTACCATGGCGCTCACTTTATGGTGTATGCCTTGCTTTTGCGTATCGGGGGCATTAATCAGCATATTGTGTACGATGGGGGCGCCACAATAATGGCTGACACGGTGTTCGCGTATGGCATCAAAAATAGCTTGGGCTTCGACTTTACGAAGGCACACATTAACTCCCGCTCGCGCAGCAACCGACCACGGAAAACACCAGCCATTGCAATGAAACAAAGGCAATACCCATAAATAAACCGGATGCCGTGGCATATCCCATTCCAGAATGTTCGAGATCGCATTGGTGTAAGCGCCACGATGGGAATAGACCACGCCTTTGGGATCGCCGGTAGTGCCAGACGTGTAATTGAGGCAGATTGAATCCCACTCATCCTCAGGTAATGCGTATTGAAAATGCGGATCGCCATTTGCAATAAAGTGTTCGTACTCAATCGAGCCAATTGGCTTTGCTGCCCCCAAATACAGGGAATCACTTACGTCAATCACATAGGGTTTTGCTTGTTTTCTTTCTACAAGAATAGTCAATGCTTCTTGCATCACCGCAGAAAATTCCGGATCAATTAAGACTACCTTTGCCTCGCTGTGCTCCAACATAAAAGCAATCGCTTTCGCATCAAGGCGGGTATTCAGTGCGCACAGTACTGCCCCCGTCATGGGTACTGCAAAATGCGCTTCAACCATGGCCGGAATATTCGGCAACATCACCGCTACCGTATCGAATTTTTTTATCCCGATTTGATGTAATGCAGAGGCAAATTGACAGCAGCGCTCATAGGTCTGCAGCCAAGTACGCCGAATCGAACCGTGAATAACCGCCGTATGGTTTGGATAAACCCGCGCAGAGCGCTCTATAAATGTCAGCGGCGTTTGCGCAACGTGGTTTGCAGGATTTTTATCAAGCCCATGTGAATATATGGAATTTTTCATCTGTACATTTTTTTAGTAGCGCATTTTGAGCCACTATATTGGCATATTTAAGATCGAAGGGAGTTACAAAGCGTAATTCATAAAGCAACTTTACTGCCTTGTTTTAACCGAATACGAAGTAAATCCCTTAGATTTCATTGAGTTGTTGACACTATTAGAGTAAAAATGCTAACTTACGGGTCGTTTGATCGAAAACTCAGGCGCATTTTTTACAAATACACATGCGATGTATGCAGTGGATAACTCAGTACCAATACATGAAATCACCCACAGAAAACCCCGTTGACCCAAAAGTCGCAGCTGAAGTACCTGCAGAGCAACCCAAAAAGCCGAGCAAATCGAGCTCCAGGCAAAAATTAATTCCCATCGAGGATCTTGATCCCGATGCGCCCCGCTCTGTATTTCAGGATCGCAATTGGAATAAAGAACTCAAGCAGCATTAAGGCAGTTTGCGGTTCATGGCTGACCGCTACGGTCATGCCAAATACGTCGCCTATCCTCACGCAACAGGGTAGGCGTATTTTTTTGTCCAGGCGTATTTCCGAAACGCCATAACTGAGCTCCGGTATTCGGGGTTTGTAAAAATGGAATACCTAAATCCTGATAACGGGCATGCACCGTTGGATGCGGATGGTTATACCGATTGCGGTAACCATTTTGCGCAAAGGCCCAATCCGGATTGATGGTGTTTAATAAATCCGGAGAAGAGGATGTTTTGCTGCCGTGGTGCGGCGCCATGAAGACGACGCTGCGCCCTTGCCTTGGGATGGGTTGATGGCGCAAACGCTCTACCAGCGCCGCCTCCGCATCGCGCTCGGCATCCCCAGTCAACCAAAATGAGGTGCTGCGATTGCGCACCTCAAGCACACAACTCATTTCATTGGGCTTACCGCCATAGTGACTCGCATCAAAATTCATCTCCTCGTGCGGATGCCAGACTAAAAAGTCGACTCCATCCCAGCGCCACGATTGACCATACCTACAGGGCAGCACTGGGACTTTTTTTTGACGCAATGAACGTAACAATGGATTATGGTCAGGCAAAGAGCCCAGCATGGAGCCAAAGGTAATCTCGCGCAATAAGGTTTGGGCGCCGCCCACGTGATCGCTATCACTGTGACTAATCACCATACGATCAATTTGATGAATGCCCTCACCCCGCAAAAATGGCAAGATGATGCGCTCCCCCGCGTCAT
>DAIPIK010000108.1:0-4459 GCA_036770845.1 Polynucleobacter sp.
CAGATGCATCCATCGAAAACTACAAGTCACCCGCTGCAAGCAAGCCTGGCAATATGGTTTACGTCAAAATGCCGACGGCACAAGTTATCTGCGTGGAGGATGGGGATGGGAAGGTGCAAAGTAAAGCAATGGAGCCCGGTCTTGGCCATTCTTTTTACGGTAAGCCACCATTTAAGCTGCTGACCTCTGGGCTGTCATCTGCAGAGGTATTTTTTCAAGGCTACAGAGTTCGTCCAAGTAATGCCGATTCAAAAAGCATAGTCCTAGTACAGGCGGACTAGCGGCACTTCTCCTGCCACTCTTACGGTCTTAAACGGCATCCTCGTTGGCTTCACCGGTTCGGATGCGGATTGCTTGTTCGATTGGACTTACAAAAATCTTGCCATCGCCAATCTTGCCCGTGCGCGCGGCTTTGGTAATGGTCTCAATCACGCTTTCAACGCGGTCACTCGCAACCACGACCTCTACTTTGACCTTGGGTAAAAAATCCACCACATACTCTGCGCCACGATAGAGTTCGGTATGGCCTTTTTGGCGACCAAAGCCTTTCACTTCAGTAACCGTGAGACCGGTAACGCCGACTTCAGCCAGTGCTTCACGCACTTCATCGAGTTTGAACGGCTTAATGATGGATGTAATTAATTTCATAAAATTCCCCTGTTGCAGTAATCATACCCAAAACCCACCGAATCGTCATAGCAATCCAATACACCTTCGGTTTATGGCGCTAGGCTAAAAACCGAGAGGTAATGGGATAACGCCAATCCCGGCCAAATGCCCGGGTCGTAATTCGGACGCCCGGTGGTGCCTGGCGCCGTTTGTATTCATTGAGTTTAATTAAGCGGGTTATCTTGCGCACACTAGCCTCATCAAAACCGCGCTCAATTAAGGATGCAATCGACTGGTTCTGCTCCATATATCCCTCGACGATGGCATCGAGTAAATCATAAGGAGGTAGGCTATCTTGATCGGTTTGGTCGGGGCGTAATTCAGCCGAAGGGGCGCGCGTTAAGATCCGTTCCGGAATAACTGGCGCCATACTATTGCGATAGGCACAGAGTTGATAGACCAACGTTTTGGGAATATCTTTAATCACCGCAAAGCCACCTGCCATATCGCCATAGAGCGTGCAATAACCGACGGCCATTTCACTTTTGTTGCCGGTGGTTAAAACCAGACGACCGGTTTTATTTGACAACGCCATCAAGAGGGTGCCACGCACACGGGCTTGAATGTTTTCTTCGGTGGTGTCTAGCGCGAGTCCAGCAAACTGACTTGCAAGCGCTCCTTCCAAAGCGGCTACTGCGCTACCAATCGGAATTTCATCGTATTGCACGCCGAGATTGCTTGCTAAAGCGCGCGCATCCACCCATGATATCTCGGCAGTGTAGGGTGACTGCATCATCACGGCGCGTACCTGCTCGGCGCCCAAGGCATCGACTGCGATGGCAAGCACCAAAGCGGAATCAACCCCGCCAGATAAGCCAATGATGACGCCCGGAAATCCGTTCTTATGTACATAATCACGCACGCCCAATACCAGGGCAGAGTACGCTTGTGATTCCATGCTCTGCGATGGGGCAATTAGCCCTAGCTCAGGCTCTCCATTTTTATCAATCGTAACCAAGCCAATACCGGTTTCAAACTGGGGCATTGCAGTGGCCACTAAGCCATTGGTATCGAGTGCAAAAGAGCCGCCATCAAAGACCAGTTCATCTTGACCGCCAACGGCGTTCACATAAATCAAAGGCAAACCGGTTGTGCCAATGACCTGACGCAGCACCTCTAATCGTAAATTTTCTTTGTGCAAATGGTATGGCGATGCATTAAGTGAAATCAATACCTGCGCGCCAGCAGCTTTTGCTTGAGAAGCGGGACCCGCATGCCACGCATCCTCGCAAATGATGACCCCGATGGCACAGCCCTCGATATCAAAAACGCAGGGCGCATTACCGGGCGTGAAGTAACGCACTTCATCAAAGACTTCATTGTTCGGAAGTTCGTGTTTGGCATAACTCGCAATGCATTGGCCATCCTGCAGCACCGATGCCGCATTGTGTAATCCCAGTGGGGTCTTAAGGGGGTGACCGACTACGACTGCCAAACCCGGGTACGCCGCCAAAGCGCTGCGCAATTGATCTAAGGCATCCGCTGCTGCCTCAATAAATGCAGGGCGCAGTAATAAGTCTTCAGGGGGGTAGCCGGTTAGGGCTAGCTCAGGAGTGATGAGTAATTTAGCGCCGGCTCGGTAAGCTACTTCAGCCGCATCGCTAATGAGTTTCGCATTGCCGCTCAAATCCCCCACTACAGGGTTAATTTGAGCAAGGGCAATGTGAAACGGGGTCAAGGCTTATGCCTTTTCCTTGTTGTAGCGCTCAATGCCTTCAAGGATTTCTGTATGGGCATCAGCAATGCCACCCCAACCACGGACCTTTACCCACTTTCCGGGCTCGAGGTCTTTGTAGTGCTCAAAAAAGTGTTGGATTTGATTGCGGCGCAGCGGATTAATGTCCTCTATTTTTTGCCAGTGGGTGTAGATGGACAAAATACGGTCTTCAGGCACGGCCAACAATTTAGCATCTTGGCCACCCTCATCTTCCATTTGTAAAACACCGATAGCACGGCAGCTCACTACCACCCCTGGTATGAGTGGAAAGGGAGTGACAACCAACACATCGACAGGGTCACCATCGCCAGCAATGGTTTTTGGAATGTAACCGTAATTACAGGGGTAGTGCATTGCAGTTCCCATGAAACGATCGACAAAAATGGCCCCCGTTTCTTTGTCTACCTCGTACTTTATTGGATCCGCATTCATCGGAATTTCAATAATGACATTGAAATGCACGGGTACATTTTTACCAGGTTTTACATTGTCAAGACTCATAGCAACTCCGAATAATTATTAGTGGATACCCTAATCTTAACAAAGAGACAAAGCACTCTTTCTGTTACATACTATTTGCTGTGCATTTTAATTAGATGATTCTAAGAATTTAGAGCTCATTAGATAATCAAAAGTGCAAGTTAACGACGTATAAACAAAGGGATTTCAGGATGGATAATGCAACGCTCGGTCTTTACTTTGCCTTGGTTTGCGGCCTAGTCGCCGTAATTTATGGCTTCGGTGTGCGCAGTTGGATTTTAAAGCAAAGCACAGGGAATGCCAAAATGGTCGAAATTGCTCAGGCAATTGAGCAAGGGGCAGCCGCTTATTTATCTCGCCAGTACAAAACAATCGCGGTAGTCGGTTTAATCCTGACTATATTGATCGGCCTCTTTTTGGATATCGCAACGGCTGTTGGTTTTGTGATTGGGTCGGTTTTGTCTGGCGCTTGCGGCTTTATTGGCATGAATGTCTCGGTTAAAGCCAATGTCCGCACTGCACAAGCAGCCACGATTGGTATGAATGAGGCGCTGAATGTGGCGTTTAAAGGCGGCGCTATTACTGGAATGCTGGTCGTTGGCTTGGGCTTGCTTGGTGTTGGTGTCTTTTTCTGGGTTTTAGCGTCGACCGGCGATGTCCGTGAACTTTCCGATGTTCTGCATCCGCTCATTGGCTTGGCTTTTGGCTCGTCCTTGATTTCCATTTTTGCTCGCCTTGGTGGCGGTATTTTCACCAAAGGAGCTGATGTGGGTGCCGACTTGGTTGGCAAAGTGGAGGCAGGCATCCCTGAAGATGATCCCAGAAATCCTGCAGTGATCGCAGACAACGTGGGCGATAACGTGGGCGATTGCGCTGGTATGGCAGCTGACTTGTTTGAGACCTACGCAGTGACATTGATCGCCACGATGGTGCTTGGCGCTATCGTAGTTACGGGCGCCCCCATCGAAGCGGTAATTTATCCATTGGTTCTGGGTGGCATCTCTATTCTGGCGTCGATTGTGGGTTGCTCGTTTGTCAAGGCCACTCCTGGTATGAAAAATGTCATGCCAGCCTTGTATAAGGGATTAGTAATTGCAGGCGGTCTTTCTTTAGTGGCGTTTTACTTTGCGACGAACTGGATTATTCCTGACGATGCCTTGGGAATGCCAGGTAGTCAGTGGCGCTTATTCGCATCAACCGTGGTTGGACTTGGTTTAACGGCCGGTTTAGTTTGGATTACGGAGTACTACACCGGTACGCAATTTGCACCTGTGAAGCATATCGCTGAGGCTTCCACAAAAGGCCACGGCACAAATATCATCGCAGGCTTAGGCGTTTCGATGCGCTCCACCGCGTATCCCGTTTTATTCGTTTGCGCCGCTATTTACCTTGCCTATTGGTTTGCTGGCATCTACGGAATTGCCGTCGCTGCAACGGCAATGCTTTCCATGGCAGGGATTGTGGTGGCTTTGGATGCATATGGACCGATTACAGATAATGCGGGTGGCATTGCGGAGATGGCCGGTATGCCACAGTCAGTTCGCGACATTACCGATCCATTGGATGCGGTGGGTAATACAACGAAAGCAGTGA
>DAIPIK010000109.1:0-4426 GCA_036770845.1 Polynucleobacter sp.
AAAGCCGTATAACAACCCGCGCAACCGCAACTGTTTTCTTTTAGGCCTTTGGCATGCGGCGCACTGTCCGTTCCCAAGAAGAAGCGGGGGTTACCGCTTGTAGCAGCATCAACTAAAGCCAAGCGATGCTCTTCGCGCTTCAATACTGGCAAACAATAATTGTGTGGCCGAATACCGCCAGCAAAAATCGCATTGCGGTTCATCAGTAAATGCTGCGGCGTAATCGTCGCTGCTAAAGTATTTTTATTATTCGTGTGTGCATCACGTACGTAATGGGCTGCTTGCCGCGTCGTGATGTGCTCGAACACGATCCTAAGCTCGGGAAAATCACGGCGCAATGGCTCAAGGATGGTATCGATGAAAACCGCTTCGCGATCAAACACGTCAATCTCGGCATGGGTTACTTCACCATGCATTAACAAAGGCACGCCTTCTTTTTGCATCGCTTCGAAAGTGGCATAACAATGTTTGATATTCGTTACGCCCGCATCGCTGTTAGTCGTTGCGCCGGCAGGATAGAGCTTGAATCCAGCCACCCCTGACTCACGTGCCTTACGCACCTCATCTGCTGGCGTATTGTCCGTCAGGTACAAAGTCATGAGCGGAGTGAAGCCAGTAATTCCACTTGCTTTCAGTTGCGCTTCAATGCGGCCACGGTATGCATTGGCCAAGGCCACTGTCGTCACCGGTGGGCGTAAATTCGGCATGATGATGGCCCGAGCAAACTGTTTGGCAGTATGGGGCAAAACATACTTCAATACATCGCCATCACGTACATGCAAATGCCAATCATCGGGCTGAGTTAAGGTGATGCTAGTCACTGCGGTCATGGTTTCGCTCCCGATCCGGCGGGCAATAAGATGATGCGGAAATCGTTCACATTGGTTAATGTTGGGCCCGTTTCCACCAAGGCGCCCAGCTCACTAAAAAATCCATAGCAATCGTGCGCTGCTAAATACTGTCCCGCGCGTATCCGTTCATCCCGGGCACGTTTGCGCGTGGCTGGAGTAAACCAAGCACCGGCATTTTTTTCGCTGCCATCGATGCCATCGGTATCGGCAGCGAGCGCCGCAATACCCTCAAGATCGGGTGTTGCTGCAAACAGCGATAGTAAAAATTCACTGCAACGCCCGCCGCGGCCTTTAACACCAGCCGGCAAAGTCACCGTGCACTCACCCCCTGAAATCAAGGCCATGGGTAAGGCGCCCCATTGCCCATGCGTCAGAGCTTCCCGGGCTAATCCCGCATGCACTAAGGCAACGTCTTTTGCTTCACCGGTAATGGTGTCACCCAAAATAAATGGGGTGTAACCAAACTGCCGCACACATTCGGCAGCAGCCTCTAAGCTGCGATGGGCTGTGGCAATCACGTGATTGCGAACCGGCTTATTGAGTAAATCCACCTCTTTTAAGGTTTCAGGAATCAAGCCGCTACGCCCTTTTTCTAAGTGCGCCAATACACTGGCCGGAATAGCGTCCGGCCCGAGACTGTATTTCGACAAAATCGCACAGGCATCTTCGTAAGTGGAATAGTCTGCTGCGCAAGGACCACTCGCAATATCGGCTGGCGAGTCGCCCGTGACATCGGAAATCAATAATGCCTCGACACGAGCACCACGCGCAATCGCAAGGCGCGCGACATTACCGCCCAAAATAGCAGACAGGTGTTTGCGTACGATATTCATTTCTTCGATCGGCGCACCACTTCGCAATAAGGCTTCGGTAGTCTGGCGCATGTCACCAATGGTGATTCCAGCCTGCGGTAGCGTTAGCAAACTGGAGCCACCGCCCGAGATGAGCGCAATCAAGATGTCACCTGCTTTGAGCTCGCCCACACGGCGCATCATCTGGACAGCGCCGTCCATTCCGGCCTGATCGGGCACGGGGTGGCCTGCCTCAACAATCGTGATGTGTTTTGTGGGAGAGGCATGCCCGTAGCGTGTCAGGACGATGCCTTCGAGTTGCGCATCGGGCCAGTGACTAGCGGCATGGGACTCGAGTGCAGTAGCCATGGCAGCGCTCGCCTTTCCAGCACCAATCACCAAGCAGCGCCCCTTGGGCTCGCTACCCGCTGGAAAAATACGCGCCAAGCATTCCGGAACGATGTGCTTAGGCTCTGCAACCGCAAGCGCAGCCGCAAAAGTGTCTTTTAGTATTTTTTCTTCTAGGTGGACCATGAATATGCTTTCAATACCATTCTAATCAACTGCAGTGCGCTCTTGCATTTGCCACATTTCCGCATACCGGCCATGGGCTTCCAGTAACTGGGCGTGGGTGCCACGCTCAATGATCTGACCCTGCTCCATCACCAAAATTTGATCGGCATGGGTAATGGTAGAGAGTCGGTGGGCAATAATCAAGGTGGTTCGATTGCGCGCTAAATTGAGCAACTCTTCCTGAATTGCCCGTTCCGTCTTGGAATCTAAGGCTGAGGTGGCTTCATCAAAAATCAACATGGCTGGTTTTTTAAGCAATGTTCGGGCAATCGCAACCCGCTGCTTCTCACCACCCGATAATTTCAAGCCACGCTCGCCCACTTGAGTGTTGTACCCATCCGGCAAGCGCTGAATGAAGCCATCAATTTGGGCTGCCCTTGCAGCGGCTTGCACCTCTTCCATCGAAGACCCGGGTTTACCGTAGGCAATGTTGTAGCCGATGGTGTCATTAAACAAAACCGTATCTTGTGGCACGATGCCAATCGCACTGCGCAAACTTGCCTGCTGAACCGCATCAATACTTTGCCCATCAATGTCGATTCGACCACTTTGAATATCGTAAAACCGAAATAGCAATCGGGCTAAGGTGCTCTTGCCCGCCCCACTTTGACCAACGACCGCTGTAATCGTCCCCGCCGGAATCGTAAAGCTAATGTCATGCAATATTTGCCGCTTTTTTTCATAATGAAACGACACATGTTCAAAACAGACTTCGGGGCCGGTCTGATAATTGGCAATAAGCAGCGGTGGCGCATTGGGCTTATCGGCAATCTCCCGATCGGTGCTCAATAGGGTAAACATGCGATCCATATCGGTAATGGCTTGTTTGATCTCTCGGTAAATCACGCCTAAGAAATTGAGGGGGATATACAACTGAATCATCAGCGTGTTGACGAGAACAAGGTCACCTAAGGTCATCGTGCCATTGCTGACGCCAATCGTAGCCCGCCACAGAATCAAAACAAGGCCAATGGCAATGATGATTTGCTGGCCTAAGTTCAAAACCGCTAATGACTTTTGCGACTGGATGGCTGCGGTTTGATAGCGAACTAAATTTTCATCATAGCGACGCGATTCAAACTGCTCATTACCAAAATACTTCACGGTCTCAAAATTCAATAAAGAATCGATGGCCCTTTGATTTGCCTTCGAGTCCATGTCATTCATGGTTCTTCTGAAATGTGTGCGCCACTCAGTCACCACGACGGTAAAAATAATGTAGAGCACTAAAGCTACAAAGGTGATGACGGCAAACCAAATGTCGTAGGCATATGCCAGGTAGCCCAGCACCAAGCAAAACTCAATCAGGGTTGGGAGAATGCTGTATAGCGAATACGAGATCAGCGACTGGATGCCACGGGTACCGCGCTCAATATCACGACTGACTCCACCCGTTTGGCGCGCCAAATGAAAACTCAGCGCCAGGGAATGCAAATGGTTAAAGACCTGCAATGCCACTTTACGTACCGCATTTTGGGTCACTCGTGCAAACAAGGCTTCGCGCAATTCATTAAACAGGGAGGCTGATACGCGCAATGCTCCATATGCCAGAATCAAACCCACAGGAATCAACATCAATGCTTGCGCTGAATCTACTTTGACATTGAGTGTGTCAATCAAATCCTTTAAGAGGATCGGAATACCCAAGTTTGCAAATTTGGCCGCAATTAAGCATGACAGCGCCAATGCCACGCGCATCTTATGCTCTAGTAAGTAAGGCAGTAAATCCCGAATGACGCGCCAATCCCCCCGGGTAAATGCGTTTACTTTTGGGGAGCCCGCAGAATCAGTTGCTGCGTGGTGGGTGGTGGGTCTCATCAAGCTATCTTAGTGATTAATAAACTACTTTGCTGCATCAAGCGCTTGTAAACGCAAAATCGCTGCAGTATTGCTTTCCGAGAAACAGCGTTTTGCGGCCTCAGTAAAGGGCAGCCACTCAAAAGCAGTGTGCTCTCGTGGCGCTAAGCGCACTGCAGTATTAGTAGGGACTGAGAGCGAAAACCAATGCTCGCGATTACTAGTAACACCGGGCGCATAGCGGTAACGCCAATCCGGGTAGATGACATAGTCGACGGCATGCTGCATATCCTGCAGGGCATCGACCGGCAATGCAGTGACATCGATACCTGTCTCTTCAAACACCTCGCGTATTGCGGCTTCACGCGTAGGCTCATCCGGAAAATCAAGGCTGCCGGTCACCGACTGCCAAAA
>DAIPIK010000110.1:0-4420 GCA_036770845.1 Polynucleobacter sp.
CTCTTGATTGAACAAATGCGCGAGCAAGTGCAGAATTTAGAATAAGCCGATGACCCTATCTCCCCAAACCTACCAAGGCAGCATGCTGATGATTGTTGCGCCCTCCGGTGCCGGCAAATCGTCTTTGGTGCAGGCTTTGCTGCAAGCCGATGCCAGTCTAAAATTGTCGTTA
The DNA here is from genome assembly GCA_036770845.1 of Polynucleobacter sp. Lineage (GTDB taxonomy): Bacteria > Pseudomonadota > Gammaproteobacteria > Burkholderiales > Burkholderiaceae > Polynucleobacter. The sequence goes on from DAIPIK010000110.1 coordinate 173, forward strand.
TCTACCACGACGCGCCAGCCACGCAGTGGAGAGCTTGAAGGCAAAGACTATCGGTTTGTTAGCAATGACGCGTTCATGGCGCAGCGCGCCAGTGGTGACTTTTTGGAGTGGGCAGAAGTCCATGGCCATTTTTATGGCACCTCACGCTCCTGGATTGAGCAGCAAATGCAAGCGGGTAATGACGTTATTTTAGAAATCGACTGGCAGGGCGCGCAGCAAATTCGGCAGTTAATTCCCTCTGCCCAGTGGATCTTTATTTTTCCGCCATCGATTGATGCCCTCGAGTTGCGCCTGCGTAAGCGCGGGCAGGATGATGAGACTACGATTCAGCGGCGCCTGGCTGCTGCCCACGTCGAGCTCCAGCATGCTGCAGAAGCCAATTTCATTGTGATCAATGATGTTTTTGAGCAGGCCTTGCTCGATTTGCAGCAAATCATTGCCACTAGTCGCCTGCGATCGGGGCCGATGATGGCCCGCAACCCCGCTCTTTTAAGGCGTCTTGGGGTTTAATCAGTTATCCTATAGGTATTGATCCCCATTTAAAGTGAGTAGCGCATGGCTCGTATTACTGTAGAAGATTGCCTCAAAACCATTCCAAACCGATTTGAGCTGGTATTGGCCGCCACCTACCGTGCGCGCCAGCTGGTTCAAGGTCACGCCCCCCGGGTTGATGCCAAAGACAAAGCGACTGTAGTGGCTCTGCGCGAAGTCGCTGCTGGTGTCACCGATCGGGATATGCTGACCAAAGTTCCTCTTTAATCGAGAGGCCCGTTGTGGCGCAGCCGCTGACCACATCGGGATCCATTGGGTCACGCTCGCCCAGCGAAGTTCTTAGTAGCGCTAGCATCCATTCTTCAAAGACCATAGAGCCAGGCCTCTTTGGCGCATCCCCTAGCAGTTCCTTAAGCGGCTCAGCCGTTCTTGCGTCCCTCTTGGCGCAATCCAGTCGGCATTTATTTGGCCCGACATCACAGCCGATCCTGCCGCCCAAGCAGCAGGTGGTATCGATTAGCAACTTAACGGCTAAATTGCATTACCTCAAACCCGATGAAATCGCCTTAGTCAAAAAAGCCTTTCAGTTTGCAGATTCAGCTCATCTAGGGCAATACCGTCAAAGCGGTGAGCCGTACATTACTCACCCGGTTGCCGTTGCAGAACTGTGCGCTAGTTGGCGTTTAGACGCATCGTCAATTATGGCGGCGCTCTTGCACGATGTGATTGAAGATACCGGCTGCACCCAAGATGATTTAGTGGCGCAGTTTGGTACCAAGGTTGCTGAATTGGTTGAAGGGTTAACAAAGCTCGATAAGCTCGAGTTTCAGAGCCATGCCGAAGCACAGGCCGAGAGCTTTCGTAAGATGTTTATGGCGATGGCACGCGATGTGCGAGTGATTCTGGTGAAGCTTGCTGATCGCACCCACAATATGCAAACCTTGGACGCGGTACCGATGGAAAAGCGTCGCCGGGTTGCTTCGGAGACCCTCGAGATTTATGCGCCGATTGCGCATCGCTTGGGCTTAAACATCATTTATCGCGAGCTTCAAGACTTGAGTTTCCGTTACTCCATGCCGATGCGCTTTCGGGTGATTGAGGATGCAGTTAAGCGCGCGCGCGGCAATCGTAAAGAGATGGTCGAGAAGATTCTGCAAACCACACGCATGAGCTTTGCCAAGGTTGGGATTGAAGTGGATTTGCAGGGCCGAGAAAAAACCCTCTTTTCGATTTACATGAAGATGCGCCATAAGCACGTGAGTTTTTCCCAAGTGCTCGATGTCTATGCCTTCCGTGTCACAGTGCACTCGATTGACGAGTGCTATCGCGCCTTGGGCGTCTTGCATGCTCTGTATAAGCCCATGCCAGGAAAGTTTAAGGACTACATTTCGATTCCAAAACTCAATGGCTACCAATCCTTGCATACCACTTTAGTGGGCCCATCTGGTGTGCCGGTGGAGTTTCAGATTCGTACAGGCGACATGCATGCGGTGGCGGAGGCGGGGGTAGCGGCGCACTGGGCCTATAAAGAAGGCTCTCCCGAAATGAGTGAAGTGCAAAATCGGGCGCACCAATGGCTTCAGTCCTTAATTGATATTCAGGATAGCAGCGGTGATTCGCAAGAATTCTTAGAACACGTCAAGATCGATTTATTCCCCGATGCAGTTTATGTGTTTACCCCCAAGGGGCAAATTCGGGCCTTACCGCGGGGCGCGACGGCACTTGATTTTGCTTACTCGGTCCACAGCGATATTGGCAATTCCTGCGTTGCTGTGAAGATTAACAATATGCAGCTGCCCCTTCGCAGTGAATTGAAGAACGGCGATATTGTCGAGGTAGTTACCTCAACCAATAACCAACCCAACCCCGGTTGGCTCGCGTTTGTGCGTACCGGCAAAGCCAGGGCATCGATTCGCCATTCGCTCAAGACCAAACATTACGGCGAGTCTTTGCAATTGGGCGAGCGCTTATTAGCCAATGCCTTACGTCAGCAAGGGGTTGATGCTGGGCTTTTATCGAACGTCATTTGGGAAAAGTTGTTGCATTGGACTGGCGATAAGACCCGCGAAGAGGCATGTGTGAACATTGCCTTGGGTCGCCGCTCTCACCAAGAGTTAGCGATTCGCTTGAAAATTCTGCTGGACGAAGAGGGCGGTGATGAGCAGATGCGTTTGGGTTCGGGTGACTGGGCGGTACACCCCGAAACGCATTCGCATCAGAAGCAAGCGATCTTAGTCGATGGCCGAGAGGGCATGTCGACTAGTTTTCAGAGTTGTTGTCACCCTATTCCAGGCGATGCCATTATTGGCTATTTGGGTAAAGGCGAGGGCCTGCAGATTCACGTTAACGACTGCCAAACCGCTCTGCGCATGCTTTCTAAAGATAGCGATAAGTGGGTTGAGGTGGAGTGGAGTAAAGACATTCACCGCGAATTTGAGGTGAGCTTGGCAGTCGACACCCACCAAGGCAAGGGCGTATTGGCTCGGGTCGCAAGCAGCATTACCTCGGCCGATTGCAACATCATGAATGTCTCGATGGAAGATCGGTACAAAGAGGATGCGGTCATCATTCGCTTTACCTTGCAAGTGGCCGATCGCTTGCATCTATCTAAAGTGATGCGGAGTTTGCGCAACAACCCGGATGTGATGCGCGTCGTGCGCACTCGTTCTTAGCGGTATTGCACGTCCAAGATCTCAATCTCGGTTGAGCCGGTCGGGGTTTGTATGCGAACGCAATCTCCAATCCGCGCTTTAATCAGCGCCTTGGCAATCGGTGATACCCAGCTGACATATCCCTTTTCTAAATCAACCTCATCAACCCCTACGATCGTGATGTTTTCTTCTTTCCCATGATCGGGACCGCTAGCAGGGCAATAGGTCACCGTCGCTCCAAAAAAGACCTGATCGGCATCCTGTTCACCGGATATGCGCGCGGCATTGTCGACCACGACCGCAAATTCAAGGCGCTGATTGAGAAAGCGGATGCGCCGATCAATCTCGCGTAAACGTTTTTTCCCATAGATGTAGTCCCCATTTTCAGAGCGGTCACCATTGGAAGCGGCCCAGTGGACAATCTCAACGATTTTGGGGCGCTCTACGTCCAAAAGCTGTAAAAGTTCTGCTCTAAGACGCTCGTGACCGGCCGGCGTGATGTAGTTCTTTTCTTCCATGGCATAATTATGGCTGTTGCGGCTGTAGCTCAGCTGGATAGAGTACTTGGCTACGAACCAAGGGGTCGTGGGTTCAATTCCTGCCAGCCGCACCAACTATAAGGCCTCCCAACCGGGAGGCCTTACCTTTTCAAGCGCTGATTGCCATCTGCGCAATAAATCCAGAGCGATTTTCTCCTGCCGACTTTGCTTTTGCATCCAATCTTGCCAGTACTCGCTTAGGTAAGGAGATGTTCACGCGCTCGATCTCATTGGATAAAAGTGCTGGATCAATTTCGGCAATAGCCCAAATCATCCCCTTCATTTCTTTTTTCTTCTGCAAGGCATTAATCGAGCTTGGTCTTGGTACGTCTTGATTGTTATCTAAGGCAGTTTCGATCCACAATTCAATGGCTTGTTTTGCATTGTCGATGGCCTCATCGATACCGCTATCGGCAGCAGAAAAGCAGCCTGGCAGATCAGGCACGATGACGCCCCACGCATTGGTATCGTTTCCTGGCTCTATTGCGATTGGATATTTCATGGACTTTCCCTTATTTAATTCCTGCTTGTTTTAGTAGCTTGTGAACTAAACCAACGCCGAGATC
>DAIPIK010000111.1:0-4416 GCA_036770845.1 Polynucleobacter sp.
TAGCGGGTAGCCAAGGGGGATTACAGACAATTAAGGCAGCCTTTTCTGGAGGAAAAAGATCTGCGTTCAGAATCGTAACCTGCTGCCCAAGGCCTAATTGCTGAATGTTTGCGGTAGCGCAGTCGAGTGCCCGCGGATCTTGATCAGTACCGATGATCTGCTCTATACCCCGCTGCGCAAGTACTGCAGCCAGCACGCCCGTTCCCGTGCCAATATCAAAGGCAAATGATTTGGCTTTTAACGCGGGCGGAAGTGGCGCCATTGCCACCAGCTCGACGTATTCGCCGCGTATGGGTGAGAAGACACCGTAATGGGGAAATAGGCGTTGTGCGCCCTCTTTCAGCGACGGAATCACCACTCCTTTTTTGCGCCACTCATGGGCGCTAATGATGCCAAGCAATTCGCGTAAGGAAAGTACGTAATCGTCCGTCACATTTCCAAATACCTCGAAGCACGCCTTGGTTACTTCTGGCGCCCGTCGCAGCGGAATGGTGTGGTTAGCCAACACCGGAATCAAAATCGCATCCAGAATTCTGGCGCGCTGTGCCTGCGCTTGGCGGTGCTGATTAAACACAGCTTTTGGTTCGATCGCATTGACCGCATCTGGATTTAGCTTTGCTTGGCTCGCTGTTTTTTTTCGATTGCGCTTCACGGGTCGCTCAGCCCGCCGTGCAAGGGCCTGCAGCAATTGTTTTGCATTTTGATAATCACCGCGCCATAAAAAAGCGCTGCCTTCGGAAGCAAGGCGATATGCCACGTCAGCCGTTAGCGTGTCATCTGCAATCACTACTTTTTTTGGTGGCGGCAATCCTTTTTCTGACTGCCATCGCACATCATGAACAGCATCGTCTTCTGTCCAGCGTATGCGATTGTCACTGTCAATCATTGCCAGCCTGCAGTAAAGCAGCCTTAAACTGCTCTACCGGTTGCGCGCCCTGAATAAGGATACGGTCATTCAAAATTACCGCTGGCACCGAATGAATTCCGGCCTCCAGATAGAATTTCTGCTGCTCTCGTACCGCTTCTTTAAATTCATCACTAGCGAGGACCTCTGCAGCGCGCTGGCGATCTAAGCCGGCTCTATCAACGGCATCCAACATATTCGCAGGGTCATCCAAATTAACAGCAAGCGTGAAATACGTTCCCAATAGTTCTCGTTTCAGGCGGTGCTGTGCAACACTGCCGAGCTCGAGTCCAGCCCAATGCAATAGGCGATGGCAATCAAAAGTGTTGTAGACCCATTTGCGCCCTTCCGGATGAAAAGGAAAGCCTACCTCTGCTGCACGCTTGCGAATCTGCTCTTGATTTTCACGAACCTGCTTTGGGCCAACGCCATACTTTTCAACCAGATGCTCAATCACATCCTGTCCGCCAACAGGCATTTGCGGATTTAACTCAAAAGGCTGAAAGTGCAACTCCACTTGCACCTGATCACCGAGCTGCGATAAGGCTTGCTCGAGGGCGCCCAAACCAACAGCGCACCAGGGGCACGCAATATCCGATACAAAATCAATCTTGACTGTTTTCATTGTTTTTTCTATATCGCCTGAATTAAGCGGGTGGATGGTCTTCTGGACCCACTTTGAGCGCAATCAAAAAACGGGAAACCATGTTGTAGGCTGCGATCACGGTGACTAACTCGACCGTACACGTGTTACCTAGGGCATCGCGCAAACGTACCATGAGCGCATCATCCACCTGAATGTTTCGGGTCATCTGCAGCGTGAGCTCAGCAGCGTCGCACTCCACTTGACTAAAGCAGGCTTTGGGAAATTGCGTCGTGCCCAGCAAACGCAACGCCTCGACCTGTTCTTCAGTGCCGCCAGCCTTTCTGAACGGTGGCGCATGGTGAAAAAATTCGTACTCAGCACCATTTAAGACCGCAACCCCACACATTGCTAACTCACGCAACTTGGGGTCTAAGGCCAAGTTGTTCCGAATCTCGCCCACGAAGTGATTCCACCCCTCTGCAATCGGAATGCTATGCAAGAGCATGCGATCTAAATTGATGAAGTGTCCGCCGCGGCGCTTACGAATCGCGGCAACCAAGTCCGCAGGCTCAGCTAAATCAATCGGAATATACGGAATTGGGCGATTTTGATGGGTTTCAGACATGGCGATAACTTTAGATGAATGGAGGATAGATTAAGGGCAAAGACTACCACCCAATGGCAGTGTGTTTGATAATAGAGGATGTTATGGATTACCTACCGCCAATGAAGCCGATTCTCAATATTGCCGCATACCAATTTGTTCGCCTGGAGGAGCTCGATAGCCTGCGCCAGCAAATGCTCGACGCCCTCAATACACGCGAACTGAAAGGCACTATTTTGCTGGCCGGAGAAGGCATTAACGTATTTTTGGCCGGTACTGAACCTATGTTGCGGGAATTTTTAGCCTGGCTACGCAGTGATCAGCGCTTTGCGCCCATTGAAGTGAAAGAAAGCTGGTCAGACAATCAGCCCTTTAAGAAAGCACTGGTCAAAATCAAGAATGAAATCATTCGCATGAATCATCCTGCCATTCAACCTGAAACGGGTAGAGCCCATTTCATCACGCCTACCAAACTAGCGGAGTGGCTTGATCGCGGCACCGATGACTTAGGACGACCGGTTGTGATGATTGATACCCGCAATCAATTTGAAGTGGAATATGGCAGCTTTGAAAATGCCGTGCATTTTAATATCCAAAAGTTCAGCGAATTTCCAGAAGCCATTAAGGCGCATCAAGCCGAGTTAGCAGATAAAACCCTGATTAGTTTTTGTACGGGCGGGATCCGCTGTGAAAAATCGGGGCTTTACATGCGCGAGATCGGTATAGAACACAGCTACCAACTGGAGGGCGGCATCCTCAAGTACTTTGAGGATGTGGGCTCAGCACACTACGAGGGCAGTTGCTTTGTCTTCGATGAACGTGAAGCCTTAGAGCCCACCCTTGAATCGATTGGGATAGAACAATCGATTCGTAAAAAGCAGGCTTAATTTAGGTCGACTTAGGTTGACTTACCGACCAGCTCAAAATGCTCCATAAAAGGGGGCTTAGTAAAGTAAGGACCGACAATCGCACGCCAATCGGTAAAGAGTGCAGACTCCCTGAAATCAATCATATGGTTTTCAAGCGTATCCCAGTAAATCATGAGTAGGTAACGTTCAGGCGACTCCACACAGTGATTTACCTTGTAGCCACGAAAGCCTTTTGATTTTGAAACTACCGTCTCTAAGCCGCGAATAATGGCCTCATTAAACTCTGCTTGCTTGCTTGGATCGATTTGAATATCGACGTGCTCTAAAATCATGTTATTACTCCTTATGTGGATACCTCTAAGCACAGTATAGTAAGGCACCCCTATCCACAACACCGTAAATACTCCATTGCCAGCCCCCAATCCAATCGATCCAACCCCGATCAAGCTCAGTACGAGTGAGCTCTTTATTGGGTTTACTAAGATTAGCCTATCGGGTTTTGGTGGTGTATTGCCTTGGGCACGGCGCACGATTGTGGAACAAAAGCAGTGGATTACTGCCGCAGAATTCAATGCCATTTTGGGCATCTGCCAGCTGGTTCCTGGGCCCAATATTGTCAATCTTGCCGTATGCGTTGGCTCCCGTTTTGGCGGGGTAAAAGGCGCACTCGCAGCGGTCATGGGCCTCATGCTGGCGCCGATTGGCGTGGTCTTGCTATTGGCCATGTTGTATGACCACTTCAGTTACCTTGAGGCAGTTCAGGGCATGCTCCGCGGTATATCCGCCGTCGGTGTTGGCTTAATTGCAGCAACGGGTTTTAAGATGTTACGAGAAGAATTACGCTACCCACCGATGTTGCTGGTTGTCGTGGTAACCCTATTCATTGCCACTTGGCTTCGCCTGCCACTCGGGTGGGTTGTCTTCATTGCTTCGCCGCTCGCCCTATTCATTGCTTGGCATAAAACAAAGGGGGTCACATGATCCTGCTGAGTTTGTTTCTCACTTTATCTGCTTTCTCATTGATCGCCTTTGGCGGAGTCAATGCCTTGTTGCCAACGCTCTTTGCGATTGCTGTTGAACAGCAACATTGGATTGATGCTGAGACCTTTGCGCATTATTTTGCGATTGCCCAAGCAGCACCTGGACCGAATTTAATGACTGTGACGCTGATTGGATGGCATGTGAGTGGCGTAGTAGGCGCACTGATCGCAACGCTGGCCATTTGCTGGCCATCTTCTATTCTGATCTTTTGGCTGCAGCGCTTCATTAGCGCCATGCGGCATGAACGGGCTAAGCAAACCATCCAATTTGCAGCAGCAGCGCTTGCGGTTGGACTCATTCTTGCCTCGGCCTGGCAGATTGCCTTGCAGATTAATACCAATTGGGTTGCGTATGCTCTAACGATCGGCGCAGCATTGATTGCTACCGTAACCCGCTGGCATCCGATGTACCT
>DAIPIK010000112.1:0-4402 GCA_036770845.1 Polynucleobacter sp.
CCGCGCTTGGGGTGGCCGTCTGGACCGATTTCCGATTGGCGGGCATGGGGTAAAAAATAAAGCCAGTGCCACAGTTCTGGCAAAAAGCTACCCTGAGTTGGCGCTGGGTCAGATCGATCGAGTGTGGCCGAGAGTGCTCTGACTGGCGCAGCGGTGACGGTATCTAGGATGGATTCGGATTTACCAATCCACTCCTGCAGGTGTTTGATGGTTTGATCTTCAATTCGCATCACCCTATTATGCAATGGGCGATGCGGTGGTGATGCGCTTTTATCCCAGCCAGCCCAAGAAAAGCCCAGTTAATGCGGCCCCAGCTAGAACAGTCATAATGCCCAGCTGAAAGCGAATTAGTGCAAGCGCTGCTGCTGCGCAAATGAATACCGACGGTATGGATACCGATCCAGCAAAGCCTGCAGGAAAGAACACGTGGTACGCAAAAAATAGACCCAAGTTCACGATCACGCCAACCACAGCAGCGGTAATTGCAGTCAGGGGTGCCGTAAAGCCTAACTTACCATGCGTGGACTCAATCAATGGACCGCCAATCAAGATAAACAAAAAGGACGGTAAAAAAGTAAACCAGGTAGCAATGCACGCCGCTACCGCGCCACTCCAAAAAGCCAAATCGGGCCCGAGGGTTGCTTGAACATGACCTGCAATATAAGCAACAAAGGCAAGCACCATGATGAGCGGTCCTGGCGTTGCCTCTCCTAAAGCAAGTCCATCGATCATTTGACTGGCGCTGACCCACTGGTAGTGTTCGACTGCGCCCTGATAGACATAGGGGAGCACTGCGTATGCACCGCCAAAGGTGAGTAAAGCGGCTTTAGTAAAAAACCAAGCAAGCTGGGGGTAGAGGGCCTTCCAACCAAAAAAGAGAATCAGCACTGCAATCGGCAGAATCCATAAGAGCGCACCCACCACACCCTTTTTCACCGTGCTTCGAATACTAAAAATAGCGTGCTCCGGCGTTGGTGTGTTATCGCCAATGATGGCTTCGCTACTTCCCTGCGAACTGACTGTGTCAACGCTGTGCGACTTCGGACTAAAGATGGCAGGGTATTTTTTGCCACCCCAAATACCAATCAGGGCTGCGCAGATCACAATGATTGGAAAGGGCACATTAAAAATAAATATGGCAATAAACGAGAGGCCGCTAATGAACCACAAGGCACGGTGCGCAAGTGCCCGCCGACCAATCTTGAGGGCAGCGTACAAGACGATCGCAGTCACCGCAGGTTTGATACCAAAAAAGAGGGCTGCAATCCAGGGGGTCTGACCAAAAGTCAAATAGACCCAGCCCAGCCCAATTAGGATTAATAGGGAGGGCAGTACGAAAAGCACCCCAGCCAAAATACCGCCAATACTACGGTGCATTAGCCAGCCGATGTAAGTCACTAATTGCTGCGCCTCTGGTCCGGGCAGCAGCATGCAATAGTTCAGCGCATGTAAAAAGCGCCGTTCGGAAATCCAGCGGCGCTTTTCAACTAACTCGGTATGTAAAACCGCAATCTGACCTGCAGGCCCACCAAAGCTTATAAAGCCTAGCTTAGCCCAAAACCACAGGGCCTCGGTGAGCGGAATCTTCAAGCCTCGTCCATACCACCAACGACTTGGCTAAAGCCGTTGTCTACATAAATGATTTCCGCGGTAATGCCATTGGCAAGGTCTGACATCAAGAAGGACGCTGCATTGCCGACATCGTCAATCGAGACATTGCGGCGCAGCGGTGCAGTGGCCTCGACTGCGCTCAGAATTTTGCCAAAGCCTTTAATACCCGAAGCAGCCAAGGTTTTAATGGGTCCTGCTGAAATGCCATTGACCCGAATGCCTTTGGGGCCGAGCGATCCAGCAAGGTAGCGCACCGATGCTTCGAGGGAGGCCTTTGCTAAGCCCATGGTGTTGTAGTTGGGCACATTGCGCATCGAGCCTAAATAGGTCAAGGTCAGCAGCGCACCGTTGGCTTTGAGCATGGGCAATGCTGCTTTTGCCATTGCCGGAAAGCTATAGGCCGAGATATCGTGGGCAATCTTGAAGCCTTCGCGACTGAGGCCATCTAAAAAGTCACCCGCAATGGCTTCGCGTGGAGCAAAGCCAATGGCGTGCACAAAGCCATCAAACTGGGGCCAGGTTTTGGCCAGATCGGTAAATAGGGCCGCGATTTGCTCGTCGCTCCCAACATCGCAGTCAAAAATCAGCTTGGAATTGAATTCATTGGCAAAGTCGACCGTGCGCTCCTTGAAGCGTTCACCTACATAAGTAAAGGCTAATTCAGCCCCTTCGCGGTGGCATGCCTTGGCAATGCCATAGGCGATGGAGCGGTTTGAGAGGAGGCCGGTGATTAAAATCCGTTTGCCCGATAAAAAGCCCATGATGAGATCCTTTGCTTCAAATGTGATTTGCTATCTACAATTGTTGCATATGGTTCACTTGCCCCCCTTACTCACGCCTTTTGCTCGGACCTATTCAGGTCGAATGGCAGTCCTACTGCTCTTAGGGGTGATTGGCTTCGGGGGTAAGGCAGACGCAGCCCAAGGCATAGCGCAATATGGCAAGCCTAAGTACGCCGATGGCTTTGCCCATTTTGATTACGTCAATCCCAATGCGCCTCGGGGTGGCACCTTAACGCTTCCTAATCCCGATCGCCGCACCAGTTTTGATAAGTTCAACCCATTTACCTTGCGGGGTGTGACTGCTCCTGGCGTATCCCAGCTGATGTTTGAATCCTTGGCGGTGGGTAGCGCTGATGAAGTGTCCAGTGCCTATGGTTTGATCGCAGAGGACATTGCAGTTGCAGCCGACAAGATGTCAGTGACGTTTCGGATTCGGCCTGAGGCCCGTTTTTCGGACGATAGCCCGATCTTGGCCGCAGACGTCAAGCATAGCTTTGATACCTTGATGAGTAAATTAGCCAATCCGCAATTTAGAACGGTGTATGCCGATGTAAAACAAGCCGTCGTGGTGTCAGAGCGCGTGATTCGCTTTGACTTTACAGCGCCGAATAGCGAGTTGCCGGTGATGGTCGGCGGCTTACCCATCTTTTCGCGCAGCTGGGGTAAAAAAACCGATGGCACGATCACCCCATTTGATAAGTTGGCGTTTGAACATCCGATTGGTAGTGGTCCCTATGTGATTGAGTCCTATCGTGCTGGTAAGACGATGGTATTCAAGCGCAACCCAAACTATTGGGGCGATCGGGACGGTAAAACCGTGAATGTCCGCGTTGGCTTTTTTAACTTCGACCGCATTCATTACAAACTCTATGCCGATGATGCGGTGCGCTTGGAAGCATTTAAAGCGGGTGAGTTTGATGCCTTGGTTGAGTACCGTGCCAAAAATTGGGCGAAGAGTTATGTTGGACCTAAATTCAATAATGGCACCTTATTGAAAAAGGCCTTTATCAATCACAATGGCGCAGGCATGCAAGGATTTGCTGTCAATATTCGCAGACCCTTGTTTCAGGATGAGCGGGTACGACAGGCACTCGGTTATGCACTGGATTTTCAGTGGCTCAATCGCCAACTGTTTTACGATCAATATGGTCGCATCAGCAGTTACTTTATGAATAGCGATCTCAGCGCTAATTTTGATGGGCCCGCCAAACCTGAAGGGGATGAGTTAAAGCTATTGCAAAAACTCAAAGCGCAGTTCCCGCAAGCGGTTCCCGATGCCGTGTTTCTGCCCATGCCGCCGCCCCCTACAACAGTAGAACCCAGTAGCCTTCGCCAAAATTTACTCAAAGCGCGTGACTTATTGGCGCAAGCTGGCTGGACTTACCGCGATGGGGCCCTACGCAATGCCAAAGGCGAGCCATTTCGCTTTGAGATGGTTGAAGATGGCCCTTTCTTTTTACGGGTGATTTCAGCCTATGTGCGCAATTTAGAAAAGCTCGGCATTCGTGTGGATATTCGAACCAGCGACTTTGCCTTGCATCAAAAGCGCATGAATGAATACGACTTTGATATGACCACGATTCGCTTCCCGGATTCGCAAAGCCCCGGCAACGAGCTCTATGATCGCTTTGGTAGTAAAGCCGCTGAAGAAAAAGGATCGGACAATGTGATCGGCGTTCGCTCCCCAGCAGTCGATGCCTTGATCGATGCCATTGTGCGCGCAGAGACGCGCACACAACTGCAAACTGCTACGCGCGCACTCGATCGGGTTTTGTGGAATAGTTATTATGTGATTCCGCAGTGGTACAACCCAACGCACCGCGTAGCCTTTCGGAAAGAAATGCGTTACCCTGATCCGCCCTTGTATTACACCGCTGAATCGTGGATTTTATTGAACTGGTGGAAGGCGGATAAATCCCAATGAACGGTCAACTGCTCTCCTACATTATTAAACGCATTTTGCTGATGATTCCAACCTTGCTTGGCGTCCTCACCTTGACTTTTGCCGT
>DAIPIK010000113.1:0-4353 GCA_036770845.1 Polynucleobacter sp.
CATGGAGGGTGAGCTGGCCAATTCAATCCAAAAACACCTTTCTAAAATTGCCCATGTTCAGCTCGCTGATAATCCTGGCCGCAACGAGCCCGGTACCGGTGAAATCAATTACGCTTATATCTTTGCCATGCTCGACCGTATTGGTTATGCCGGCTGGATTGGTTGCGAATATAAACCCGCAGCAACAACCGAAGCGGGCTTGGGTTGGTTAAAACCCTTCGCTTAGATTCGCTGACGCCATATTGATTCGCTAGTTTGGCATTCCAATCAAGAATAGGGTTCTGCTCTTGCGAGATAATTTGCTTTTGCAGTCCCGCAACCCTGAACAATACAATCGATCACCTCAAATAGGATAACTACCATGTCACAACTCAAACTCGGTTTCGTCGGCCTTGGCATTATGGGCGCTCCCATGGCTGGGCATTTAGTTGCTGCAGGCCATACGGTTTATGTCAATACGCGCAGCAAGGTGCCTGAGGCAATTGCAAAATCAGCCGCGATTCAATGCGCAAGCCCGGCGGAAGTTGCCGAGAAAGCCGACATCATTTTTACGATGGTTCCAGATACCCCCGATGTTGAGCGTGTTCTGTTTGGTGATAAAGGCATTGCTAGCGGCTTAGCGAACGGCGGTAAGGGCAAAGTGGTAGTGGATATGAGCTCCATATCGCCGATTGCAACCAAAGAATTTGCAAAGCGAATTAATGCATTAGGTGCTGATTATCTCGATGCACCAGTCTCTGGTGGTGAAGTAGGTGCAAAAAATGCAACCCTGTCGATCATGCTGGGCGGAGATGAAGCCGTCTTTAATCGCGTTAAGCCCGTGTTGGAATTGATGGGCAAAAACATTAATTTAGTCGGCGGTAATGGCGACGGTCAAACGGCTAAAGTAGCCAATCAGATTATTGTTGCCCTGAACATTGAAGCGGTAGCTGAAGCACTTTTGTTTGCCGCTAAGGCTGGCGCCGATCCTGCCAAAGTACGTCAGGCATTGATGGGTGGCTTTGCGAGTTCCAAGATTTTAGAAGTGCATGGCGAGCGCATGGTCAAGCGTACTTTTGATCCTGGATTCCGAATTGAATTGCATCAGAAGGATTTAAATCTAGCGCTCAACAGTGCACGCGCATTGGGAGTGTCTTTACCCAATACTGCTACCGCTCAGGAGTTATTCAATTCCTGCTCGGCTCATGGTGGCAAAGCATGGGACCATTCAGCCATGGTACGCGCCTTAGAAAAACTAGCTAACTTTGAAATCGGCCAAAAAGCCTAATTTATTGTTCCTAGCTTGACTTAAACCAGTATTGGATTCGGTTGCATAATAAGCGGCATGAATTCACTACTGGTTGTTTACCTTCACGGCTTTCGTTCCTCCCCTCGCTCGAGTAAAGCCCAGATGACTGGTGATGCCATCGCGCATCGCGTAGAGCAGGGCGCCGCCATCGAATGGTATTGCCCACAATTACATGCCTCACCTCAGGAATCCATGGACATGGTCAGGCGACACATTGATGCGTCCAAGGCCGATCGACTAACCGTCATCGGCTCTTCATTAGGTGGCTTTTATACCAACTACCTCGCAGAGCACTATAGCTGCAAGGGCATCGCATTAAATCCCGCCGTAAGAGCAGGGCGTGAACTGGCACCGCATGTCGGAGTGATGACGGCCTACGATAGCGAAGAGCCTTTTGATTTTCGGGCTGAATACATTGATGAGCTCAATCGCATGCAGGTCGAATCCATTACGCTCCCTGAGCGCTATTTACTTTTGGCTGCCACTGGCGATGAATTGCTCGACTGGCGCGAGATGGCGGCTTTTTATCCCGGCGCCCAGCAGATCATTATTGAAGGTAGCGACCATGGGATTGCTAATTACAGCGATTATCTGGATGCGGTAATCCGCTTCGCTTGCGATTAATTGCATAGGCTCATTTCATGAGCTTCTCGCTTGACATACTGCACTCTTGAGCAATAAGCGCATTAGCGCGAAGAGAGGAGTAGATCATGCAAACCCTAAAAACATTTTTTATCTGGCTGGTCTTTGCTGAAAAGCAAGGCGAATGGCAGCGTTCGGAGTGGATTTGCCGCAATCGGATTGAGTAAGCAAATCCCAATGGGACGGCCCAATCATTGCCGTGTAGGGTCAATTGCATTGAATTGATCGCCCCCATAATTTTCTGTAAGATGGTTGTCATGCAGTGATGCGATGATTTATGCCATTACAGAGAGGGGAGTGGTTGTGCTGAGCATCTTGAAGCTAGACGCTGGCGGTATTCCGCAATGCTGGATTAACGCGGAAGAAGCGACAAAACAATATGCGGATCAGAGCGTATTGTGGACGCTGGGCGATCCAATTGCAGTCATGCGCGGCGGTATCTCGCGCGCTACTGGCAAACAATCCATTATTGAGCTGCACTCCATCGTGGCGGTTAAAGGCTCCGCACGCATTAATCTATTTGATGTTGTACCTGGCATTACGAAACGCAAGTTGTATCGCCGTGATCGCGGCCTATGCGCCTATTGCGGTGAGCGCATTACGGAGAATGACGCAGAAGCAGAACACATTATTCCCAATAGCCGGGGCGGCAAATACACTTGGATGAATTTGGTTATTTCCTGCAGGCCATGCAATCAGCGCAAAGGCAATCGCACCCCAGAAACGGCGAACATGAGTTTGTTGTATGCGCCCTATATGCCCAGCCTGTATGAAGATATGATTCTCAAAGGCAGAAATATTCTGGCGGATCAAATGGACTTTTTGGCCGCCAACTTACCCAAGAATAGCCGCTTGCTGGAAGGATTGTTCTGGGAGCAGTCCTAAGTCGTTTTAAGCCGCTGTGGATTTTGCTGACAGCCTTACTGCTGTCCATAGTCGCGCACCTCATTTTATTTTTCTGGTTGTGGCTTATGCCTACGGGCTCTCTGCTAGCGCCCCCGCAGGAATCCCCTGTTGTCGCCACCTTAAAAGAAGAGCCGGTTAAGCAAATCAAAATGACCCGCTCGGCAAAAAAAGCAGTGCCGCAGCCTGGCAATACTTCAAGCGATCTAGGCACACCAGCAGGGGTTCCAGCAGAGCAGGGTGGCGCATTATTTGAGCAAGACGGGCAAGCATTTCGCCTTCCCGAATCGGCACTGCTGTATTACGACGCCTACGTTGACGGGCAACAAGTACAGACAGGCGAAATCAAATGGATCGCGGATGACTCAGGGTATGCGCTATCGATTACGATTCCCTACGCCTTTGTGGGCCCCTTTGTGTTTGAATCCAAGGGCAAGATCGATGCCTATGGTTTAGCGCCCTCGATTTACTGGGCCCAGCGGGGTAAAAATCCCCCGCGGTTTTCACGCTTTGAGCGCAATGCGCAGGGCGGTCCGGTGATGTTTTTTTCAGAGAAGATGGATTTTTCTCCGCCGATACCACCAGGAACGCAAGACCGCTTTAGCCTGATTTTCCAATTTGCTTCACTCCTGAATGGTGACGGCAAAATTGATGAAGCGGGCACCATTCGGTCTATACCGGTAGCGAGCTTTGACATGATTGAGCCCTGGCAATTTAAAAGCTATGGTGAGCTTGTTTCCGATGCTGTGCCCAGCATGGGCGTAACCACCTTGCGACACTATGAATTACTCGATCGCCCGAGCAATAAATTCAAACGGCGCGTTGATTTATGGTTAGTGCGTGATTTGGAGTGGCTACCGGGCCGCATTAGAACAACGGAAGCCAATGGCAGGGTGTTTGAGCTCGTTTTTAAGCAGAAGGCGCCGCTGAGCCGGGCTTCCGAGTAAGCAGGGCCCCCATCATCGAATACAGGGCTGCCCCGGACATGGACACCGAAAACACCCCCGAAAACGAGATCAAAATCGGCAATACTTGCCAAGCGCTGTTTAAGGGGTAATTGCCAAAACCCAAGGTGGTATACATCTCGCCAACGAAG
This sequence comes from Polynucleobacter sp., assembly GCA_036770845.1. GTDB lineage: Bacteria > Pseudomonadota > Gammaproteobacteria > Burkholderiales > Burkholderiaceae > Polynucleobacter. The sequence goes on from DAIPIK010000113.1 coordinate 3,930, forward strand.
TAAAAGGTCTGCGTTATGCCTGGAAAGACAGAAAAAGCGACTAATACGTAAGTCCAAGCCACGATTTCAGCAATGTGGGTCAAGATGATGAGCAGGATGGCAAGGAAATACGATATAAAACTGGCGCCGGCCAAATGCGGTATGGATTTGAGGAAACGGTCTATGGAATGGAATGCGCTAGCGATGACTAAAACAGCAACACCATGGATGGTGAGCATCGCAGCCATGAAAGCCAAGATCAAATACAGTTCGACATTGTCACCAATATCCAGCTGAATCTGCTGCAGTAATTCACCAACGGAAGGTAAGGTGGCCGGCTTTTCAGTAGACATGCATCACCCTAAATCAATCCATCTTTCTTATTTGACATAATAATGATTATACGCAATTAGGATTTAGGGCCACCTGGGTATGGCTCGTTGTA
>DAIPIK010000114.1:0-4338 GCA_036770845.1 Polynucleobacter sp.
ACGATGGAACTGGACCCCGAGATTGATGCGGCCTACCCCAAGCGTTGGATTGGTAAGGTAACCGTGATTCTGAAAGACGGGCGCCAATTGCATGGTCGCGTCGATGAGCCCAAGGGTGATCCTGGTAATACCCTGTCGCGCACGGAGATTACCGATAAGGCACTGCGCTTAGCAGCATTCAGTGGCGGCGCTAACCTGCATGAGATGACGAGTGCCATTGATGCACTGTGGAATATCCGCAATCAAACGAAGCTTGGTTTTTTATTGGGTCCACAAACATGAACGTCACAAATCCGATCGATCATCCGATTGCCTATGCCAGTACCTTTTTATTTGTTCCGGGCAATCGGCCCGAGCGATTTGCAAAAGCCCTGAATAGTGGCGCCCACGCCATCATCATCGATTTGGAAGATGCGGTGGCGGAAGAAGACAAAGCAGCAGCGCGCTCGGCTATTCAACATGCATGGCCTGGCTTTTCATCTGAAGAGCGCCAGCGCATTGTGATTCGTTCGAATGCACCCGGCACGCGCTTTTATGGCGAAGACTTAATGCTGGCTGAAGAACTTAGCATTGCATGCCTGCTTATTCCCAAAAGTGAATCGATTGATCAGATCAATGGCGCGGCAGAGGTCTTACCAACTACCGCCATCATCCCCATGATTGAAACGGCACGCGGATTACAGCAAATTGATTCCATCGCTAATGCGCAGCAAGTGATGCGCCTGGCACTCGGCAATATTGACTTGCAAGCTGACCTGGGTATGGTGTGCGATGCACAAGAAACGGAATTACAAGTAGCGCGCTTTCAGTTGGTCTTGGCCTCGCGACTAGCCGAAATAGCCCCGCCAGTGGACGGCGTTACTACCGCAACCGACGATATCGACCGCATTACTGCTGATGCCTTGCGGGCGAAGCGGCTCGGCTTTGGCGCAAAGCTCTGCATTCATCCGGCGCAAGTCCCCATCGTTTCTAAGGCATTTACACCCACCGAGGCAGAATTGCACTGGTCCAATCAAGTGATTGAGGCCGATAAAGCATCAAAAGGTGGGGCAGTCAAGCTAAACGGCCGTATGATTGACCGTCCCGTCGTTCTTTTGGCTAAACGTCTATTGGTGCTTGCTGGTAAACACTAATGCCCCGGTAGGCAGCGAAAATGGCAAAATCACAGGGCATTAAAAAACTGGAGACCGTAATGAAATTGAAGAAAACCGTATTAGCTGGATTTGCTGCCATCGTCAGCGCCAGCGCCTTAATTGCTAGCAATGTTGCTACTGCACAAACGAACTGGCCAGATAATAAGCCAGTCTCGCTGATTGTTCCATTTGCAGCTGGCGGCCCTACTGACATCGTAGCCCGCTTGCTTGCTATTCCAATGGGCAAATCCTTGGGTACCACCGTAGTGGTTGAGAATGCACCGGGTGCCGGCGGCACTGTCGCCTCCGCTAAAGTAGCCCGCGCTACACCAGACGGTTACACAATTTACATACACCATATGGGCATGGCTACTGCGCAAGCCTTGTATGACAAGTTACCGTACGACCCACTCAAAGACTTTGAGTACATCGGTCAAGTGGTCGACGTGCCAATGCTTTTACTAGCACGCAAAAACTTCCCGCCTAATAACTATAAAGAGCTCGAGGCTTATATCAAAGCCAACGGCAATAAAGTAACGATGGCCAATGCTGGTCCTGGTGCGGTTTCACAATTGTGCGGCCTCTTATTTCAAAGCCGTTTAGGTGTGCGCTTAACCAACGTTCCTTACAAAGGTACCGGCCCTGCATTGACCGACCTGATGGGCGGCCAAGTTGACATGTTGTGTGACCAAACCACTCAAACGATTAACGTTGTTAAAGACAACCGCGTCAAGGTATATGGCACAACTACTCCAAAACGTCTGTCAGCATTACCTAACGTTCCAACTTTGGATCAAGAGGGCTTAAAAGGCTTTGAAGTGAAGGTATGGCATGGCCTCTACACACCAAAAAATGTTCCACAGGCTATCCAAACCAAACTCAATACTGCCCTCAAAGCAGCGTTGAACGATCCGGACGTGAAGAAGCGTCTTGCTGACTCCAACATTGACATTGTCTCTATGGACAAAGTAAGCGCCAATGGACTGAAGACCCATCTCGACAATGAGATTAATAAATGGGGTCCTGTGATTCGTAAAGCCAATATTCCAGACTAAGTTTTATCCAGTCAGCGGAATTGATTCCGCGGTATAAAAGCAAAACCAGCGATGCGTCGCTGGTTTTTTTATACCTTCCAATCCGCATCCTTAGGTCAGTCGACTTAGCCCTTACGAAAGAGATATCCCGTTTGTGCTCGCGCGGCGCGTGCACGCCATGTAGACCGAATCAGTGACGCAATCGCCCATAATCCTAAAAATGGATCTAGGATGTAGTCCCATAGATTAGTAGATTCATGCCACCCTGCTGCCCAAGCCAAAATTGCCAGTGCCAAAATGATTGCAATGCGATTCGAGCCAACAAACCACGCAGCCAAGGCCGCAGCCATCACCGCAGCCAATAAGGTGAATGAGTCATAGCCCCACGCGTAGGGATCGAGCATGCTCAAGCCCAAGGCAAGGGGATAAAAAATAATCGCAATCAGTGCAATCCAACCCTTCATGGCTGAAGATACATGTATTCCTTTTGGCGAAAAATAAGCCGTCCATAAGAGTAGCATCGAGGTAATGCTCAGCTCGCCCGTAAAGCCGCGGACATAGGCAGCTAGGGGCAACTCCAGTGGCAAAAATAAAGTGAATACCGGCCAGAACAAGAGGTTAGCTAGCACAAAACAAACGAGCACCCGAAGGGCTACTATCCGCGCATGACCTTCGTCTTTAAAAAACAGTGCTTGTGCAAGGCATGCCAATACGATTGCAGAGCTGATGGCAATCTCCATCAGCGCAACGATTTGCATCACCGAGTTTGAAACCATCAGGAGCTCCCTTTCTGGTTCTTTTTGCTTTCAATCCAGCGGGGATCAAACTGAACGTGCTTCATCTTTTTACGATCATAGGTATAGAGTAGATGTACTTCCCCATTCGCGCCCAGCAACAATGAGGGGTAGGAAAATTCGCGGTGGAGTCCATTGATCAGGGTTTGATCACTCTCTAGCTCCGCAATCACATTCCAATTGCTAGTTCCGGCAGGTGCTATCGCCAATACGAGGCGATGACGGGCCGACTCCAAGTCATTCAATGCGATGAGGCGATCACCGTTAGATAACTGCAAGCCTGCAATCGCTGCATTGGGATTGGCCAAATCTAAATCAATTCCACTAGCCCAGGATTGACCTGCGTTTTCGGTCTGCGCACTTGCAATGCGGGCTGGGCCTGCGGACCTTGCCTGCCGAAAGTAGGCTACGGCTTTTTCAGGAGCATCAATAAAGACGATCGGTTGCAATAAAGCGCGGCCCGAACTCATGCGGCGCTTATCGATCACGCGCCCACCATCAATCCGAATCAGCTCTCCAAACTTACCCATCCACTCGTGATACACCGGCAAGCCTTGGGTACCATCGGTAAAGTCAAATCCAGGAGCCTTGATCAAGGTACTCAAATTGAGCGCGGGTGAGGTAATGAGGCGCTGCGGACGCGACCAACTGCTGCCCTCATCGCCTGACTCCATCCAGCTGATCGAGCTGCCAGCCCAGCCGCCCACTGAAACCGTCACAAAGTACAGTTGCAATTTGCCTTGGCTTGAACGCACCGGCAATGGGTTGCCGAGTTTTTTGATGTAGCGCGATAAACCCTTTTCGGCGGTAACCCGATCAATCACTACTTCAGGGCTAGCCCAACTGCCGGTCTTGGTATCAAACACGGCCGTTTGAATCACGACGTCGGTGGCGCCCTCTCTGGATCCAGCAAACCAAAATGCACGCAGATTACCGTCATTTAAGAGGATTGCAGAACCGGCATGAACCGACGGCGCTGCAGTCTCTGGAATAAATTGGGCGCGTGGCTCAGGAATACTGACTTGCGTAGTCGTTAGCGTTTTTTTTCCTGCCGCTGCAGGAGCAGGTTCGGCTACCTGCAATTCGGATTCCAGTGCTGCTGGCATTACGAATGGAGCCCATGGCAAGCGACTGTCGATCTGAATGTAACCCGCAACACCGGCCAAGGCCAAGATACATAAACTCGCAATACGCATCATCGGCAAGCATCCGGTGAGGCATTTACGACAGCCGATGGGGAGTGGATAAGGTATTCGTTCACGAAGAGGTATTGTCCCATCTCGCCTCGAATGATGGCCAAAATCTCCTCCTGACTATGGCGTGCGCGCATCTCCATTCGCTTGCCTAAAACTTGGCAGTCATCGCAGAATACCGGCG
>DAIPIK010000115.1:0-4231 GCA_036770845.1 Polynucleobacter sp.
TGACCTTCGGGTTATGAGCCCGACGAGCTGCCAGACTGCTCCACCCCGCGTCTGAGTCCATGATTCTAGCATTTTTAAGCCTTCTCTGTCGAGCCTTATTGCTGAATTGAGCTGTTTCACACCGAATTTATCTTGCATTTCTCGGGCATTCCGACCCCCCTAAGGAGTAACATATTGCCGTGCAACACCAATTAAGGCAGTTTCATGTCCATTAGTAATCCCGAATACTCAAGCTCAACCCTGCTCAAGCCCGTTGACCTGCATAGCAGTGGTGATGGCGGCGAACACAAGAAGAGTTTAGGTGTACTCATGCTGGCTGCAATTGGTGTGGTTTTCGGTGATATTGGTACTAGCCCCTTGTATGCCCTCAAAGAATGCTTTGATGCCGAGCATGGCATTGCATTCAGCCCAGAAGCCCTCTATGGCGTCATTTCGATGATGATCTGGGCCTTGATCTTGGTAGTGACCTTCAAGTACGTTTTATTCGTGATGCGGGCCGATAACAAAGGCGAGGGCGGCGTTTTATCCTTAATGGCATTAGCACTGCGTTCGGTTAAAAGCGGCACGAAAGAATATTTTCTTTTGATGATCCTGGGCATGCTTGGTGCCTGCATGTTGATTGGCGAGTCCGTCATCACGCCAGCGATTTCAGTATTGTCTGCAGTGGAGGGCATTGAGATTGCAACGCCGGCGTTAAAGCAATTCATCATTCCGATTGCCGTGGCTATTCTGTTTTGCCTCTTTGTGATCCAAAAATACGGTACAGCAACGGTTGGTAATTTATTCGGACCCGTTACCTTAATTTGGTTTTTGGTGATTGCCGCGCTGGGCATTTGGAACATCAGTAATGCTCCTGAAATTGCCTTGGCGTTTAATCCAATGTACGCCATGCGGTTTATTACGGACCATCCCTTAACGGCTTACATCGTGATGGGCGCAGTGGTGCTGGTGGTAACTGGAGTTGAGGCTCTGTATTTGGATATGGGCCACTTTGGCCGCAATCCTGTTCGCTTTGCCTGGCTCTTGATTGTTCTACCTAGCCTGCTGCTCAATTATTTGGGGCAGGGCGCCTTGGTGCTATCCAACCCTGAAGCCATTCGCAATCCTTTTTACATGATGGTGCCGGAATGGGCCCTTTGGCCGATGGTGGGGCTAGCTACTGCGGCGACTGTGATTGCATCCCAAGCGGTTATCTCCGGTACTTTTTCTTTGGTGAGTCAGGCTATCTCCCTGGGCTTTTTACCCCGCATGAACATTCTTCACACCTCCGATTCGGAGCGTGGGCAGATTTACATCCCGATAGTGAACTGGGCCTTGCTCTTTATGGTGATCGTGACCATTATCGAGTTTGGTGAATCGGTGAACTTGGCTGCGGCCTATGGCCTTTCAGTCACATCGACAATGCTCATCACTACCATCTTGCTCTCGGTTGTGATGCGCCGTGAATGGCATATCAATCCTATTTTGATTGCCTTGTTAATTGTATTTTTCTTTGCGATTGATTTGGCTTTTTGGACCGCAACACTGATCAAAATTAAAGATGGCGGTTGGTATCCTCTACTCTTAGCGTTTATTTGCTTTACCTGCCTCATTACCTGGTACAAAGGTCGTAAATTGCTCCGCGATAAATTGGTGAGCAACTCCATTCCGATGGAGGCTTTTGTTAGTAGTCTGTTGGCGCACCCACCCCACCGCGTGGAAGGGACTGCGATCTTCTTAACTGCGCACATTGATTATGTTCCAGTGGCCATGCTGCACAACCTGAAACACAACCGTGTGATGCATGAGCGGATTTTCTTTTTAAAGATGAGTACGTGGGATGTGCCCTATGTGAATGACAGCGAGCGCATCACGATGCGCGATCTGGGCGGTCAGGTGTTCTTGGTGCGTGCGGTATATGGCTTCAAAGAAACGCCAGACATTAATTCGATCTTAGCCCTACTCGAAAAACAAGAAAATCTGACATTTGATTTGATGGATACTTCTTTCTTTATCTCAAAAGACACCATCATTCCATCAGCATCGCCTGGAATGGCGCTGTGGCAAGAAAGCCTCTTTTCTTGGATGATGCAAAACGCCGCAAAGCCATCGGACTTTTTCAAGATCCCAACCAATCGCCTAGTTGAGCTGGGTGCAAAGGTCGAAATTTGATTCGCGCCTCTTCTCTTCGTTTTTTTCTTTCTGCTGCGACGGTAATTAGCCTCGCACTTGGGGCAGGTGCCACACACGCAACGCCAGCACAAGAGGCGGAGCTCGAAAAATTAGACAAGATCGAGGCTGAGCTCACCCTGCAGCGCGAGTGGGCAGACTACCGCTGGAAAAAAGCATCTTCCGAGTGCTATGAAAAATATTTAGTGAATCGCTGCCTCGGCCAAACGCGTGCTCAATATCGTAAAGAGATCGATCCGATTCGGGCCCAAGAGGTTGAACTCAATGCGGCACAGCGGGAGCTACGCAGGTTGCTCAAAGATGAGCGCGACGCTAAGCGCAAAGCAGAGAAAGCCGATCCAGCAAAAGCAGCAGAGCGCGCTGAAAATGTCCGTACTTTTGAAGAAAAGCAACAAGATGCTGCTAAGCGGGCTGCAGACTTAGAGGAGCGACGCAAAGATGCACCGCGTCGCGCGCAAGAAAACAAAGCCGGTACCCAGTTACAGTAAAGAGTCTGATTTTGGCCAAAGCAAAAACAATCTATGTATGCCAGGCATGCGGGGGCAGCACTCCCCGTTGGCAGGGGCAGTGCCCTGCATGCCAAGCCTGGAACACCCTCGAAGAAAGTCTCTCTGAGTCGACCTCGAGCAATGCCCGCTTTCAGGGTTTGGCGCAGGCCGTGCCGCGTCAAAAGTTATCGGCCATCAAGGCCGAGGACATGCCGAGATTGCCAACCGGCGTAGACGAGTTTGACCGTGTCCTTGGTGGTGGCTTAGTACCTGGCGGTGTCGTCCTTATCGGCGGAGACCCGGGCATTGGTAAATCCACCTTATTGTTACAAGCCTTGGCAGAAATGAGTGCTGCTGGTGTCTCCGTTTTATATAGCAGCGGCGAAGAATCGGCTGCACAAATTGCGCTGCGAGCAAAACGCATTGCCTTGGCTGCGCCACAGCTCGAAGTTCTTGCTGAGATCCAGCTGGAAAAGTTATTGACCACGATTGATGCCGCCCGCCCCCAAGTGGTGGTAGTGGATTCGATTCAGACGGTCTACTCGGATGCCTTAACCTCCGCACCAGGCTCGGTTGCGCAGGTGCGCGAGTGCGCTGCCCAGCTTACCCGTTACGCTAAATCCACCGGCATTTGCATGCTGATGGTGGGGCACGTGACCAAAGACGGTCATCTTGCTGGTCCACGGGTGCTCGAGCACATTGTCGATACCGTCCTGTATTTTGAGGGCGATACCCACTCCTCTTTCCGTTTAGTACGCTCGATTAAAAATCGCTTTGGCGCGGTCAATGAGCTTGGTGTATTTGCCATGACCGAAAAGGGTCTGAAGGGCGTCTCTAATCCATCGGCGATCTTTTTATCGCAGCATGCGGAGATGGTGCCAGGCGCTTGCGTGCTCGTTACGCAAGAAGGCAGCCGCCCTCTATTAGTTGAAATTCAAGCTTTAGTAGATACCGCCCACATTCCCAATCCCAGGCGCTTGGCAGTTGGCCTCGAGCAGCATCGCCTCGCTATGCTACTGGCGGTATTGCATCGCCACGCTGGCATTGCCTGCTTTGATCAGGATGTGTTTCTCAATGCGGTTGGCGGTGTAAAGATCTCTGAGCCAGCTGCTGACTTAGCTGTGCTGCTGGCAATTCAATCGTCGATTCGGAATCGCGCTCTGCCGAAAGAACTAATCGTATTTGGTGAGGTGGGTTTGGCTGGAGAAATCCGCCCCTGCCCGCGCGGTCAAGAGCGTCTCAAAGAAGCGGCCAAACTCGGCTTTACGATTGCCATCATTCCGAAAGCCAATTTACCCAAGAGCAAAATCCCCGGCTTGCGGGTGATACCGGTAGAGCGTATTGATGAGGCTATTTCTGCCGCGAACGAACTCAGTTAGCGCTCTTTAGCGCAAGTCTTCAGCCTGAATTAGTAAGACCTGTTCGTTGCCTGCAGAGACATCCATCCAAATCACCGGAATCTGCGGGAAGGCCTTGTGAAAGTGCTCCACTTCATTGCCAATCTCTAGTACGAGCGCACCACGCTCGCTCAGGTAGTCGGGTGCATTCGCAATAATCTTTCGAATCAGGTCCAT
>DAIPIK010000116.1:0-4164 GCA_036770845.1 Polynucleobacter sp.
AAACCAATCGGCAACACAATCAAGCGGACGGTTAAGGCCGCAACCATGGCATAGGTAACTGCGGATAGCCAGCGAAAGATCTCACTGTCTTGGTTAATTTTTCCGGCGAGCATGACGCCGATTGCGCGGCACAAGTAGGTGCCTATGCAAGCGCTTGCGAGGGCAATCCAAACCCCCCAACCCTGTAAATGCGCTGCGATCACAGCATGCCTCCATCCGATGCTGATCTGCGCTTGCGCAAATACTGACGGTCAATCCAATAGGCTAAAGTACCTCCGACAATGCCGGTAGTTAGCAGGCTCGTGTCGCGATCCAGTAAATAGAAGAAAGGGCCCATCACACAACCCAGGGCAATCGCAATCCGATTAATCCATGGCTTAACCTCGGCAAAGGTCAGCAAGAAAAACAATGGGTTAATAAAAATCAGGCCGAGCGTAATAAAAACGGGCACTACGCCTGCCAGCAAATAACCCAGAATCGTCCCCGGTACCGAAATCATCCAGCACAGTAAACCTAGGCCGGCAAAATAACTTAAGCGGTGCTGCGGCTCAATCCGCTGAAACTCCCGCATCGACACAGCCCATGCCGTCATCGCTAGTAAATGAACGGATGCATACAAACGTTTATTTTGATCACGCCGATCAAATTGCGGAAACAAGCTCACGGTCATCGTGATAAAGCGCGTTGAGGTCAATGTCACGGCAAGGGCAATCGCTAAAAGTGATGATCCCGCTACCATCATCTCCATCAATACAACTTGGCCGGGTAGCGCAAACATCAAGAGGCTGCTCAGGGTAGTAAAGCTGAGATCAAAGCCGCTGGTCTTGCCCATCGCCCCAAAACCCACCATACCCGCAAAGAGGACCATGGCAGGAGCGCCGCTTGCATCCTTGAGACCACTCCGAAACGCATCCTTACGATTAGCAAAGCGATTGAATTCAGCGCCTTGGACAGGCTCTAAAACAGGGTCGCGATCGGGTTGCATAGTGGGATTGTAAGAGTCTGAACGATCAACCGTGGTTTTAGGAGGCAGACGGGACTTCCAAAGCCCAATCAATGTGTTCTTGCACCAAGGCGTCAGCCGATGCTCCCGCCAACTGCAAAGCGCTTCGTAAGGCTGCCTTCAGCACTGGCGTAGTCTTTTCGGAACGCAAGGCATTGCCCATTGCCACCGCGAGATTGCGGCGCCAGCGGCTGTAGCCAATGCGGCGAATGGCGCTACCCTCATGGCGGCGCTCAAAGTCAATCGCAGTCCAAGACCACAGCTCCAATAAAGAACTTCCGCCCATGCCATTGCGCTCGGCAAAATCCGGCAAGGCCGTTGCTTGAGCAAACTTATTCCACGGGCAAGCTAATTGGCAATCATCGCAGCCGTAAACGCGGTTACCCATGGCGACTCGGAATTCCATCGGTATGGGTCCTGGGTTTTCGATCGTGAGGTAGGAAATGCAACGGCGTGCATCGACAACGTAGGGTGCGGTAATGGCTGCGGTTGGGCACACATCCATGCAGGCACTGCAAGTGCCGCAGTGGGGCTCTATTGGCGCATCGATCGGCAAGGGCAGATCGAGCAAGATCTCCCCCAAAAAGAAAACCGAGCCCGACTCGCGGTTGAGTAAGAGAGTGTGTTTGCCGCGCCATCCCAATCCTGCTTTTTGTGCCAACTCCACTTCCATCAGTGGCGCCGAATCCGTAAAGACACGGTAACCAAATGGACCGATGCGCGCTTCAATGCGCGTGGCTAAATCCTGGAGGCGTCCCCGTAAGACTTTGTGGTAATCCCGGCCGCGCGCGTAAACCGATATAACCGCCTCACCGGGGCTAGCAAGGCGATTCCACTCCCGATCAATATCAAGATCAGGGGCGTAATTCATGGAAACACAAATCACCCGCAAGGTACCAGGCTGAAGCAGCTCTGGATTGGCACGCAAGGCGGCATGGCGCTCCATAAATCCCATCTCGCCATGGTATCCAGCTGCCAACCAGGCTCGCAAACGCTCGGGTGCAAGCCCTAAATCGGTATCCGCAATCCGCAGGCGATCAAAACCCAATGCCGATGATTCGCGATCAAGCCAAGCCCGAAAGTCAGAGCTTATGATGGCATCAGGCGGCACCGTATGATCGGCAGCAGGAATCGTTTTAGGCACGATGGTCATTTACTGAATAAACTACGCTACACCTTAGACACACAAGCTGATTCCCATTTGAAATCGATTAAAAGACATTGTAGGCAAGAAACCGAAACGGCTGACCTAGCTAAGAGGCTCGGCAGCGTAGTGGCGCATTTTTTAGCAGATGCCACATCTCCAGAACAGCATATCAATATCGCGCTGGAAGGCAATTTAGGCGCAGGTAAGACTGCCTTTGCGCGCTACCTGATTCAGGGCTTGGGCTATACCGGTAAGGTCAAAAGCCCAACCTACTCGCTTTGCGAGTCTTATCCGATTGTGTGCGGTGAGCAAACTATGCATGCCTTTCACTTTGATTTATACCGCATGCGTACCCCCCTCGAATGGCAAGAAGCCGGTTTGGCAGAGTATTTTGATGAGCTCGGCATCTGCCTGATTGAGTGGCCAGAAAAAGCAGAGGACACTCTACCCCAACTTGATCTGCAAATTGCTATTACTACAGGCCAGCTAGAGACCGAACGGCAGTTTGAGCTCAAAGCCCTGAGCGATTTGGGCTTAAGCCTTCTCACCCAGCTACAAGGCGATCTCCCCTAAAATTCGGGCTAATGGCAGATCACATCAACCCCAATCGGCGCAAACACCTTAAGGGCTCGGCTACAACGCTAGGCTTAATACTGCTATTAGGTAAGGCTGACATCGCATGGGGAGCAACGATTCTAGGGGTGCGCATTTGGCCATCCGAAGACTACACTCGCATTACCCTCGAATCCGATACTGCCCTCAAAGTCAGCCACCAAATTCTGACTGGGCCCGATCGCTTGGTTGTCGACGTGACAGGTTTACAGCTCAATCCCACTCTGCGAGATCTGGTTGCCAAAGTAAAGCCCAATGATCCCTACGTGTCGCAAATTCGGGTGGGGCAATTTCAGCCCAACGTAGTGCGCTTAGTGTTTGATCTGAAAGAGCCGATTAAGCCGCAACTCTTCACCCTTGAGCCCGTTGCAGAATATAAATTTAGATCTGTTTTTGATCTTTACCCGACAACACCGCCCGATCCCTTGATGCAGCTAGTCAGAAACAGTGCAAAGAAAGAGCAGGCTTTAGAGAAAAAGAATGAGGAAGACCTCATCGCGCAATTTGCCCATCGCCAAGATGCTCCTGTTGCGCAAGCCATTCCAGCACCCAAAGATAGTAGCGCAAGCCCACGCTTTAAGCGACTGATTACCATCGCCTTAGACCCAGGTCATGGCGGCGAAGACCCTGGAGCCATTGGCGCTCGGGGTAGTAAAGAAAAAAACATTGTGCTGTCGATTGCTAAACGCCTCAACACCAAGATCGAAAATGAACCCAATATGCGGGCGTTTATGACGCGCGATGGTGATTATTTTGTGCCGCTCCATACTCGGGTGCGCAAGGCTCGCCAAGTCGGTGCCGACTTATTTGTCTCCATTCATGCGGATGCATTTATCCAGCCACATGCCAAGGGCGCCTCTGTTTTTGCTCTGTCGCAACAAGGTGCGAGCAGCACCACTGCACGCTGGATGGCCAACAAAGAAAATGCGTCGGACTTGATTGGCGGCATCAACATCAAGACGACCGACAACCAAGTAGCGCACCTCCTTCTCGATATGTCGACCACCGCGCAAATCAAGGATTCCGTGCAAGTCGGTAGTTCAGTTCTGCAGCGCATTGGTGGCTTTGCCGCCCTTCATAAGAACAAAGTAGAGCAGGCTGGCTTTGCGGTCTTAAGGGCTCCAGACATTCCATCCATCCTGGTGGAAACCGCCTTTATTAGTAATCCAAAAGAAGAGGCAAAGCTCAATGACGAAGCCTATCAAGAGCAGATTGCAGAGGCGATTTTGCTCGGAATCAAGGACTACTTTGCCAAAAACCCCCCAGTGGCAAGGCGCACCACTTCCTAGATACAGCTGCCTACCCGTTTCCAAGGGCAAACCAAAATAATTGCTATAATTTCTGTCTTTACTGGGTCGGTAGCTCAGTCGGTAGAGCAGCGGACTTTTAATCCGTTGGTCGC
>DAIPIK010000117.1:0-4137 GCA_036770845.1 Polynucleobacter sp.
GCAATTGCCTCGCCGTCATCATTAAATAGTTCCACCGAGGTCACGATGCCATCGTCGGTTGGTTTACGTACAAGCCAAGCCTGGGCCACGGAATCCATTTGCAAATGGAGATTAAAGCGGGGATCCATGACATTAATCCAGGATCCGGCCGACATCACCTTCTGAATTGGCCCACTGTGAATCTGCAGCATGCCGTGATTGCCTACAAACACCATCAGCGGAGTGTCGGTACTTGCTGCAGTCTCCAATAAGTCTTTTACGCAAGTCACCGGCAGCGCCTGAACAAAGGTAGGTTCAGCAAGGCGCAATCCTTGCGTCCTTGTCACTTTAAACTGCCTTAGTAAAACAAAAAAGTCGTGGGTATCCCGCATCGCACGCCAAGCCTGATGCCATGCCATCACATCAATCTCCTGATCTGGCAATTCAGCAGCAGGTTTATCTGGCTCAGTTACTTGTATTCCTGGCGTCTGATCATGGCTCTGAAATTGCTGTAGCAACGCATCGTATTTCGCAATGCAACTTTGCGGCTTCATATGAATTTTATGAATGGCCACACCCGCCTTATCAAAGAATTGCAAGCTCCGCTGCAGACCACCCTTGGTCATTTCGAGAACCGCAAATCCATGCGCCCAGGCGTGATAGAAAATGCGTAAGTCAATTTCACCGACCAAAAGCCCTACGGGACCCTCTTGTGAGGCGTTTTTGTAAATGCCGACTTTCTCATGCACACAGGAGGCATTGCGAGTCAGCGCCATGACCTCGCCCAATAACTCGATGGACGCCATGATGTCAGCCCATTTTGGAAGCAGTCGCACTGCTTGCATTTCACCGACAGCCAAAGGCATTCGATCGATATCCAGAAAAGTGGCAATCAACTCGCCCTCGGACATCTCTAGACGCTTTGCGATATCACGATGGCGCATCTTTTCATCTGCGCGAAGGGCTTGAAATGATTGATGGATAGATTGGATGGATTGAATCATGCTTTCTCCTTAAAAATCGTAGCGCAGTGAAATTTGTGCATTGCGTGGAGCTGCGGTAGCCGCTTGCTGAGCAGCTGCAGCGTTATACATTGGCGAACTCACTGTAGTGACTGAGCCCTGCACCCCTGACCAGTTCCAGTAGGTGCTATTGAATGCGTTGTTTAGATTGAAATTTAGAGTTACTTGTTTCATAGGCTTCCAATAGGCCGTTAGATTTAGGATGGTCGATGCCGGAGTCAAAAACTGGTTGTCCGTTCCGCCCGTATTGGAATTGAAGTTGACATTGCTTGCCGCCTTGCCTTGATTCCAAATCAGATTCGCGAATGCACCCCATTGGATTGCGTCATAGCGCATCCCCAAGACTGCGCGTAGCGGCTGAATCGTATTTAAGGGCGCAGTAACTCCATCTTGCGTCTGCTGGCCATTGCTATATGCCATGGCTGCATTGGCTTGCCAGCGCTCGGCAAATGCCCAATCCGTCCTGACGTCCCAACCTCGGATCGATACACTGCTTAGATTTTGATATTGCAAAATAGCAGGGTTAACTGGACTCAGTAAAGAGCCTTGTGTTGTCACTTGAGCAATAAAATCATCGTAACGATTGGCATACGCCGATACCTGATATCGCCAAGAACCCACCCTGCCGCGCGATCCCAGTTCGAAACCATTGCCGGTTTGGGGCTTTAAATTCGGATTCGCAATGACACGGTAGTTCGAACCGGGACCTGAATTCGCATGGGTTGCTAAGGCCTGATCTGGCGTAGGCGCGCCAAATGCCCTGCCCCAATTGATAAATGGCCTAAATGCTGTTGCCCAATTCCATACCGCTCCAAGCGCAGGAGAAACTGCAGAACCACTATTCGAAGTTGTTGCACCTGTTTGCGGCTTAATGGAATAGTTGTCATAGCGAATCGCCGGTATCAGCGTCAGATCACCAAACTCCATCTCACTCTGAAGAAATGTGCCGCCCAAGTCATATTTTGACGATGGGGCAGGAGTAATTGATGTGCCATTCCCAGCCGCATTGATTTGACTTGATATATCAGCAGAGCTCCAATCCAAGCCATAAGTGAGGCGTTGATTCAGGATGGCTGTGGTGTTGCTTTCGAAGCTGGTGTTGAGTCCCTTTGTATTTTGACTATAGGTATTGGTCCTAGATCGCCAGGGGTAGGACCTACCACCTCCAACAGCGGATTCTTGATACGATTTTTGGGTTACCGATGCATCTTGAAGGTAAAGCATGACCTTCGCCGCCTGAATCACCTCATTTGCAGTATCCCGATAGCGGTATTCACCGGATATCCGATCTCGGGATGTCGTATCGGATGCGGTTGATGTGGCTACAGCCCGCGATAGATCGGACAGATTATTGACGTTTTGCCCAAGGTTTTGGGATTCATAGGTAATTCCTATGCTGCTTGCAGAGTTAAGGCGTAGCAGTGCCTTTGACAATACATACCAATTGCGATAATCAGCTGGGTTTGGCGCGCTTCGATTAATCCCTGTGGAGTAGTTGGATCCTTGATTTTCCAGCTGATGCCCAGATTGAATGTTGCCAAGCACCATACCCTGTAAATCCTGTGATTTACCAGCATAAGCAAATGTTGTATTAGACGAGTTATCAACACTGGAGTAACCAGTCCGAGCAAATCCACCCTTATCCTTGCCCTGCTCAATAAAGTCACTTGGATTAAAGGTTTGAAAATGAACAATGCCAGCAAGGCCATCGCTGCCATATTGCGTGGATGATGGTCCACGAACGACTTCAATCTTTCGAAAGCCATCGACATCCAAAAAATTTCCTCGTCCCGAGGATAGACTCCCAAATGAAAATTGATTGGGCACGCGGATACCATCCACCAGTAGCAGGACATTATTGCCCTGTAGACCGCGAATATTAATGCTTTCTTGACCGCCCCGACCCTGTGAGCCGATGGCTAAACTAAATCGCCCCGTTTGCTGAGGCACTGTAATGTCCGGCGAGTCTTTAAATACATCGCCAACGTTTCGAGCGCCCAGCTCCTGAATTTCCTCGGCCGTCGTAACAGTAACGATTCGCGGCACATTGTCGGTTTTCCGCTCGGACCGCGTGGCAGATACAGTGACCTCTTTTAAGTCTTTGCTATCTAAAGCCCTATCTTGAGATTGATTGACCACCCCTTCACTGACGCCTGTAGCAATGCCTCCATTTGCTGCGAGCGGTGCCATCGACAATGGCATGAGTAATACAACAGCGCATTTCTTTAACCCACGTTTCATATATCCCCTAGTTAGTTGAAACACTAGCTAGCGGCGGCGGGCTGTGGCATTGATGCAGTGAATGATTTACTGCATTAGTTAAACTAAATGATAATCATTATTAATTAGATTGTCAATTGATATTCCAACTATCTTTAATTAGGTAAGCGCTGCAAGCAAAGCGGTTGAAGATAGAAGGAAGCGGATGGGCAGGCGATAACACATTGGAATTGATTTGCCGCTCTCTTGCGCGGGCCGAAAACTCCAATGGCGAACCGTGTTGAGAGCAGATCGATCCAAAGCTGGATGGCCAGAACTTTGGGCCAAATCCAGTCGCTCTACTTTGCCATGATCACTTACGCAGGCATAGAGCATTACTGCCCCCTCCTCTCCATTCTCTCGACTGGAAATCGGATAAGGTGGCTTCGGGTTGCGAAGCTCATACGCATCAGCGGAAGGCGGCGTAATTGGCGCCGACATTAACTCAGGCGTATTGCCTCGATCTGCGATGGAGAGGCTATCACCTTGCGCCGATGGATTATGAATAAGCCCTTGGGAGTTTGTGAGGGCGCGCTCAGCGATGGGCAGACTGACAATTCTATTTACAGGGGCAATCGATTTCGATTCGACCAATTGAATAGGGACTACTGACTGAGTGCCGTAATCCAGTGGCTGCGATCCAAGCTGGGCGATAGTAACAAATACGATCGCGTGCAGCAAAGAGACAGCGAGACTTAGTTTCCAGGGGATGAGTTGCATCGAAACACCCTTACTTGGTTAGTATCAGCTTTCCAAGCTGCGTAATCCTCAAGGTGTAACAAATGCCGTAATGGTTAATGATGACCGAATTACTAGCCCCAAACAAATCCACACTGGAATAAATTTTGGCTGGGCCACTTACGGAGATATCACTCCA
>DAIPIK010000118.1:0-4133 GCA_036770845.1 Polynucleobacter sp.
CTTGTACTGAATCGCGATGGCATTGTTTCACACGCCGAAGCGAATGAGCCGCCCCAGTTTTTATTGGTGCCAGACGTGGGCATTCACCGCCGTGACCATGATCCGATTGGGCGATTGCGTCAGCAGGTTGCACAGGCCCATCGGCGCATTGTGATTTGCTGCGATAGTGCGGGTCGGCGTGAATCCATCCGTGCACTCTTGGATGAAAGCAATGCGGTGTCAAAGGATGGGGGCGGCACTCTCTACGAGCTTAATCCAGTCCTGCTGGATGACTTGGCTACCTTTGTTAAAGGTACTGCGCCCTTCGCCTTGGTTGTCTCCCCACTTCTCAATGGCTTTGATTGGCCAAGTCAGGGCCTCCTGTTTATTACCGAGGCGGAGCTTTTTACCCTAACAACACGCCAGCGCCGCAAAGACAGTAGTAAGGAGGCAAGCGATCCCGACATGCTCTTCAAGGATTTAGCGGAGCTTAAGATCGGCGATCCGGTAGTGCATGTGGAACATGGCATAGGCCGCTACCAAGGCTTGGTTTTGCTCAACCTAGCGCCCCCAAAAGAAGCGCCCATTTTCGAAGAATTTTTGCATCTGATCTATGCCAATCAAGCTACCTTATACGTGCCAGTACATCAACTGCAGCTGGTTACCCGCTATGCTGGCGCCGACCCTGATTCAGCGCCGCTTCATCAACTGGGCTCCGGCCAGTGGGATAAAGCCAAGCGCAAGGCCGCGCAGCAAATTCGCGATACTGCCGCTGAATTATTGAATCTGTATGCAGCAAGGGCTATACGCCAAGGGCATGCATTTGAATATTCGGCGCATGACTATGCGGCCTTTGCCGAAAGTTTTGGTTTTGAAGAAACGCCGGATCAAGCCAATGCCATTGCAGCAGTGATTGGCGATATGACCAGTGGTACGCCAATGGATCGCCTCGTGTGTGGCGATGTGGGCTTCGGCAAAACCGAGGTTGCCTTGCGCGCCAGTTTTATTGCGGTCATGGGCGGTAAGCAAGTGGCGATACTCGCACCTACCACCCTACTCGCTGAGCAGCATGTGGCTACCTGGAAAGATCGCTTTGCCGACTGGCCAGTCCGTATCGTAGAGCTGTCGCGCTTTAGGACCACCAAGGAAATTAATGCTGCTTTACAAGCCATTACGAGTGGTGAGGCCGATATTGTGATTGGTACGCATAAATTGCTTTCGAAAGAAACGCAATTTGCACGTCTTGGCCTCGTGATCGTCGATGAGGAGCATCGCTTTGGCGTACGTCAAAAAGATGCCCTGAAAGCACTGCGGGCTGAAGTTGATATTTTGACGCTCACCGCCACGCCGATTCCAAGAACCTTGGGAATGGCCATGGAGGGACTCCGGGAGTTTTCGGTGATCGCAACTGCGCCGCAAAAGCGCCTCGCAATCAAAACCTTTGTTCGGCGTGAGGGGGATGGGGTTGTGCGTGAGGCCGTACTGCGTGAAATTAAACGCGGTGGGCAGGTTTACTTTTTACACAATGAAGTGGAAACGATTGAGAACCGCCGCCATGCTTTGCAAACCCTCATCCCGGAGGCGCGCATTAGTGTTGCGCATGGGCAAATGCATGAACGTGAGCTGGAATCGGTCATGCGGGAGTTTGTAACGCAGCGTAGCAATATCTTGCTCTGCACCACCATCATTGAAACAGGTATCGATGTGCCAACGGCAAATACCATCATCATGCACCGCGCCGATAAATTTGGCTTGGCACAGCTGCATCAATTGCGTGGCCGGGTTGGTCGATCGCACCATCAGGCATACGCCTATTTATTGGTGCCCGATCCAGAGGCCTTAAGTAAGCAAGCCAAATTGCGACTCGATGCGATTCAGGCGATGGAAGAATTGGGCTCTGGCTTCTATCTGGCCATGCATGATTTAGAAATTCGGGGTGCGGGCGAAGTGCTGGGCGACAAACAATCGGGTGACATTCATGAAATTGGATTTCAGCTGTATACCGAGATGCTCAATCGCGCAGTCAAATCCCTACGCAGCGGAAAAGAACCCGATTTATTAGCGCCACTGCAGGTCACGACCGATGTTAATTTAGGCGTTCCAGCATTGTTGCCGGAAGATTATTGCCCCGATGTGCATGAACGCCTTTCGCTTTACAAGCGCTTTGCCGGAACCTCTGACTTTTCCGAGCTAATGGGTTTACGAGAAGAGTTGGTCGATCGCTTTGGCGATTTACCTGATCCGGCTAAATCCTTTTATGAAACCCATCGCCTACGCCTTGAGATGAGTGGTTTTGGCATCAAGAAAATCGATGCCGGCGCAAGCGCCATTCAACTTACCTTTATTCCAAATCCCCCGATTGATCCACTGCGCATCATTCAGTTGGTGCAATCGAATAAACAGGTTTTACTCAATGGCCAAGATCGCCTCAAGGTATTGCCTCAAAAAGCGGGTGACTTTGATAAATTAGAGCAGCGTTTAGATCAAATACGCCGGCTTTTAAAGCACCTGAATGCATCCGCTACATTGGCGAGCGCATAAACCCGTGGATACCTTAAAAAGCCACCCCTTTTTGCATCAAAATTCGCTTACTATGGTCTTATGAGTACCCCACTATGAATCTTGGTCAAATTATTGTTGTGCTGTCGACGGCCCCAATCGATCGCGGCCTATCGAACACCTTGGGTAATCTAGCAACCAATTTAGGCCTATCCCTTAGACCCTTTGACAGCCAAGGCTGTGTCGTAATCGGCAACACGCACGCTCAGCGCTGGCAGGTCTCGCGCGAGCTTGCCCCAACCGAGCGTGAGGCATTTCGTAAGTTGGCCTCTAGCCTCAGTCTTGATCTGGCTTTTTTAGCGCCCGGCTTTAAGCCTGCGCGACTTCGGATTTTGGCGATGGATATGGACTCCACCTTAATCAATATTGAGTGCATTGATGAGATTGCTGATTTTGCGGGCAAGAAGGCGGAAGTGGCAGCGATTACGGAGGCAACGATGCGCGGTGAGATTGCTAACTTTAGTGAAAGCTTACGGCGCCGTGTTGCACTACTTCAAGGTGTTTCAGAATCGGTGCTGGAGGCAGTCTATCGTGAACGCCTGATACCCAACCCAGGCGCTACGCAATTACTCACTGCTGCCAATGCAGCCGGTTTGCATACCCTACTGGTTTCGGGTGGCTTTACTTTTTTTACGCAGCGCATGCAACGTGATCTCGGCTTTGCAGAAACCCACGCCAACACCTTAGAAATTCAAGATGGTAAATTAACCGGTGCGGTGTTGGGCGATATCGTGGATGCGAGCGGCAAGGCCACGCATGTAAAAAATGCATGCAAGGCCTTGGGGTGCAAAAAAACTGCTGCCATTACCATCGGCGATGGTGCCAATGATTTATTGATGATGGATGGATCGGGTCTCAGTATTGCTTACCGCGCCAAGCCGATTGTCAAAGAAAAAGCCGACGCGGCGTTTGACCGAGTCGGCTTGGACGCCACACTGGCGTTGATTGCGTAACGAACTGAGTTACGCAATCGGTCCAGTTTACAAACGCTCAAATACAACCGCAATTCCTTGACCGCCACCAATACACATGGTGACGAGCGCATACTTACCATTCACGCGCTGCAGTTCATGAATCGCTTTGGTTGCAATCGCAGCGCCCGAGCAACCAATCGGATGGCCAAGGGCAATCGCACCACCATTCACATTGGTCTTGGCGGGATCTAATCCCAGGCCTTTGGTAACCGCCAAAGCCTGAGCAGCAAACGCCTCATTGGATTCAATCACATCAATTTGGTCTAACTTTAATCCGGCACGCGTCAATGCAATTTTGGATGCAGGGATCGGGCCCTCGCCCATGATGTGATTGGGTACGCCGGCAACGGCGTAGGAGACCAAGCGGGCAATCGGCTTTTGACCGGCTTTAGCAGCAGCATCGGCAGCAGCCAAAACAAAAAAGGCTGCGCCATCATTAATGCCGGAAGCATTGCCTGCGGTAACGGTGCCGCCCTCTTTTTTGAACACTGCCTTCATCTTACCGAGGGTTTCCATGGTGGTGTCGGGCTTGCAATGCTCATCGGTATCAAATACCACATCGCCTTTGCGTGACTTAATGGTGATGGGAACAATTTGGGACTTGAAGCGACCTTCTTTAAT
>DAIPIK010000119.1:0-4096 GCA_036770845.1 Polynucleobacter sp.
AGGGCATTTTCAATTTCATCCATCAACTCAAGAGGTCGCTTGACTTCACGGTCCATCTTATTGATGAAGGTAATCAGTGGTGTATTGCGGGCGCGGCAGACCTCTAAGAGGCGCAAGGTCTGGGATTCCACGCCATTAGCGGCATCAATCACCATCAGCGCGGAGTCCACTGCAGTTAATACGCGGTAGGTGTCTTCAGAAAAGTCTTGGTGCCCTGGGGTATCAAGCAAGTTAATGATGCAATCGCGGTATTCCATTTGCATCACGGAGCTGGCAACCGAGATGCCGCGTTGTTTTTCAATTTCCATCCAGTCCGAGGTTGCATGGCGACTCGCTTTGCGGGCCTTGACGCTCCCTGCAATTTGGATTGCACCAGCGTACAACAATAGCTTTTCGGTCAGCGTCGTTTTGCCGGCATCCGGATGGGAGATGATGGCAAAACTACGACGACGAAGTACTTCTTGGCCGGGGGATTGGGACTGCTGTGGATCGATGGCTGTTCTACTTATGGTCTAGATTCTGACGCAATTATAAGCGGCAGCGTTTACGGGCTCGGTTAGAAGCGCTCTTCTGGACGTAAAAATCGCCACTGACCAGCAGGTAGCGGGCCCAAAGAAATCCGGCCCATACGCACGCGTTTTAAACCTAATACCCGAAGGCCAACCAGTTCGCACATTCTGCGGATTTGGCGTTTGCGCCCCTCACGCAACACAAAGCGTAATTGATCTTCATTCTGCCAACTTACCTTGGCAGGCTTGAGTTCTTGATCATCGAGAATCAGTCCGTGGCGGAGTAAATCCAGATCATCAAACGAGAGCTTGCCTTCAACCCGAACTAAGTATTCCTTTTCAATTGGACTATTTTCACCAATCAAGAGTTTGGCTATCCGCCCATCTTGCGTTAAGACCAGCATGCCAGTTGAGTCGATGTCCAGTCGACCTGCCGGCGCCAAACCCTTGGTATTAAAGCGCCCAGTATGTTTAGAGTCGCCTGCATAAAAGTTTTCGGGCGTAATGAGCGATGCTGCTGGCTGGTACTCTTGATCGTCATCCCGATGGGAGATAAAGCCAACGGGCTTATTGAGGATAACGGTAGCACGGGCAGCTTGCTGTTTCTGCGCACCTAAACGCAATTCGATTTTTTGGCTGCGGTATGCGCGTGAGCCGAGTTCAGATACTACCTTGCCGTCCACCGTAACCAGGCCTTGCTCGATATAGGAATCCGCCTCGCGCCGTGAACACAAGCCGAGCTCTGAAAGCAGTTTAGAGACGCGAAATTGTTCCATCACGCTATTATGAATTACACAGCACCTTGCTAAACTGAATTCAGAATGAATGTACCCAAAAAAGAGCCGAAACCGCAGATAGATACAACAAAACTGCTGGATGATCGCAAGTCGAGCTTGGATTTGCAAGCAATTATCCTGATAACGGGGTGTTGCTTGATATGGGGCTATCAACAGATTGCCATTCAGGCGATAGCAGACGAAGTGCCCTTGCTCATGCAATTAACCATTCGCTCGATTATTGCCGGCGTATGCGTATGGATCTGGATGGCCTTTAAAGGGATTCAGCCATTTCAGTCGGACCGGACCATCTTGCCAGGCGTAATTGCCGGCATGCTATTTTTTGCTGAATTTGTATTGTTGTATTCGGCCCTAGAGCACACCAATACATCGCGCGCCATCACCTTTTTGTATTTAGCTCCATTTATCGTGGCATTGGTATTGCCCATCTTTATTCCAGCAGAACGCCTGAACTGGATGCAGTCTAGTGGCTTATTAATCGCCTTCGGTGGACTGGCATTCGCCTTTCATGATGGATTTTCGAGTGGTGCGGCGCACTTTCTATTGGGGGATATTGCCGTGATTGGTGCCGCTACGGCATGGGCATTTACAACCATTGTGGTGCGCACCACTACGCTTGGACAAATTCAGCCAGAACGCACCCTTTTCTTCCAGTTGTTTTTCTCGTCCATCGCCTTAATTGCACTTTGTTTTGCATATGGAGTACCGCTACCCGATACGCTTTCAATAAAAGCAATGGCTTCCTTATTTCTGCAATCCGTGATTATTGCGGCTGCCAGTTATTTATTCTGGTTTTGGCTTTTACGCCATTACCTTGCAACTAAAGTATCTGCGTTTAGTTTTCTCACGCCGATGTTTGGTCTGCTCTTCGGATTTTTTCTCGCAGGCGACCCAATTAATAGCAGTCTGATCGCAGCTTTTATTTCAATTGTGCTGGGTATTTATTTAGTCAATCGCCGGCAAGGAATCTAAATCTAGAAAACAGCAATACCAACTCAGTAGGGACTAGCTTGGCCATTTGGACGATTTTTAAAGCGCTTATGTACCCAGTAATACTCCGCAACATGCTGGCGGATCTCGGCTTCGTAGATTGCGTTTAGGCGTGCTGCATCTGCAATAGCATCTTCGCTTGGAAAGCCATCAATCGGTTTGCTAATGGCACAACAGTAGCGCGAACGGTCTGGCAGCAAAGTGGTAACCATCATGCACACTTCTGCTTGAGCAATGAGGGCTAGGCGAGATACGGCCGTAATGGTATTGGTTGGAATGCCAAAAAAAGGCACAAATACGGAATCACGAAGGCCAAGATCTAAATCAGGCGCAAGGATGATGAGATTGCCTTTGCGAATTTCACGAATAAGCGCTAGTAAGTTACCTTGACGATCAATGGCATTCCCACCAAAACGATTTCGCCATCGAATGATCCGCTCATTGAAAAAAGAATTCTTCATGCGCTGAAAGAGTCCAGACGTTCGAGGCCAGCCTCGCTCTGCCGCAAGGGCGCTGATCACAATGCTGCCTTCGATTCCGGTAAAGTGCATATTGACTAAGATGCGGGGCTTTTGGTCACGCAAGTCGACCGCAGAACGAACTTCAATCATGTTGGATACAGCCTGCGCACTACCCAGCCAAATAATCCCCCGTTCTGCAATACTACGACCCAACAGCTTCCAGTGGTCGTTCGCGATTGCATCGATTTCGGAATTACTTAGCTGTGGAAAGCACAGTCGTAAATTGGTTTTAACCACCCGATTGCGTTTTCCAGGGATGCGCGCCGCGATCGCGCCGAGCCCGTATCCAAACAACACTACAAGACGGTAAGGTAGAGCCGATAGGAGCGCCAAAAAACCTACGCCCGCATAATTAAGCGCCGCTTTAATCAAGATTGGCTTTGTTGTAACGAAGTAGGCTTTGGCCAGTGAGTGACTTAATGTCATCGTTTGGCCCAACCGTCATGCCAAGATCATGGAGTCCGCCATCTTCTAGGCGGTATACCCAGCCGTGTATGGTGAGATCTTGGCCGCGTGACCAGGCATCTTGGACGATGGTAGTTTCACATACATTGGTAACTTGTTCGATCACATTAAGTTCGCACAGGCGATCTTGGCGTACATGTTTAGGCAAAACCTCGCCTAAATAGCGCTCGTGTTTTTGATGCACATCTTTTACATGCCTGAGCCAATTATCGGCCAGACCTACACGCCTGTCGCCAAGAGCTGCATGCACGCCAGAGCAGCCATAGTGACCACAGACAATGACATGCTTTACCTTTAAGAGATCAATCGCAAATTGCAATACAGAAAGGCAATTAAGATCAGTGTGGACCACTACATTGGCGATATTGCGATGAACAAAGAGTTCCCCGGGCAACAGGCCAACGATGGCATTCGCAGGTACGCGGCTATCAGCACATCCAATCCACAAAAACTCCGGCGCCTGTTGTGACACTAAGCGTGTAAAAAAATCCGGATCGGCCTCGACCATGGAGCTGGCCCATTCCCGATTCTTTGCAAAAAGGTGTTCCAGCACATTGGCAGAATTGGGTATAGTCATGGTTTGATTTTAAAGTACATTGATGACACCACTCTGGTTAAAACAAACGGATATCGGAATAGAACTCAGTATCTATTGCCAGCCTGGGGCCAAGGTGAACAAAATTGTGGGTACACACGATGGTCATTTAAAGATATCCTTGCAGCAGCCTGCGATGGATAACCGCGCAAATGAAGCCTTGCTGCAGTGGTTATCAAAGCAACTCCGCATTCCGCAGCGGCAGATTCACCTTATCTC
>DAIPIK010000120.1:0-4086 GCA_036770845.1 Polynucleobacter sp.
TTTATGAGCATCATTCGGGATCCCGATACCTATGAGCGCTTTGAAAAGGTTGTACTCATTCATGGGGTGCGCTTAGTCAGCGAGCTCGCCTATGGTGATTACATCAAGAACGAATTGACTCAAGATGAATACATTGGTGAACTCGTACAAAAGCAGCTGATTTATTACCCCACGGTGACCCGAGAGGCATTTAAGCAAACGGGACGTCTGACGACAGCCATTGAGTCGGGCCAGCTTTTTAAAGATATTGGTTTGCCGCCTTTAGATCCCGAAACGGATCGTGGCATGATTTGCGGCAGTCCTGCCATGCTTAAAGAAACCTGTGCCATGTTAGACGCCAGAGGCTTTGTGGTATCGCCTAGCCTGGGGCAGCTCGGGGATTATGTGTTTGAGCGGGCGTTTGTTGAGAAGTGACATGAAGTTACAAAACTACTTATTAGTCGGCTTGACTATGCTTATATCTGCCTGCTCACAAGATCCAGATACATTTAGCACGCAGTGTATTGGCAATCGTGTGCAGCTAGGCACCGATTTTGTTCAGGCTGATCGCGAGGAGCGCAGAACCTATAAATTTAAGAATCAGCAACTCGATAATTTTGCCTGCCACTGGAGTAAAGATGCAATTTACTGCAGCCAATTGCAACCGGGCCTTAAGACCGAGTTGATTATCAAGCGAACTTATCCATCTATTGTTAGCGAGATTCAGACTGCCTCCGAAAAACAAAGTAATGTATTTCTGGGGAAATGCGAATCGCACTTTAAATCACTTTAATTAAACTGTAGCGGCACCCATAAGGGTGTGGGTAGTTGACACACACTTACTAAATTACTTTATCGAAGTTAAATCCGCCGAGCCGATGTATTCCTTAAACTGTTTGCACCAAATCAGAACGCTGTTTACCTCTTCCATATTTTCTGTTTTCAAAAGATAGAAAGCAGCGCCATTGGGTTTTTTAAGGCGACTTACTTCTATTTGGGCAGCACTAAACTCATCATTGTCTTTAATTGCTGGTTTATTACTGATGTAAACATGGTAGTCGGGCCCCGGACTGGATCTAAAATCTTCACCCGATTGCAGGAATAACTGGTTGCCTACCTGAATCACGGACCACTGGCCAGAGGAGCTGTGAAGAAAATCCTGCCCCTTTGCCTTGGTATCAATTTCCCCGCGTTTGAGAGTGATGCCCTGTATTGTTTGATTGCTCTCAAAGCGTGCCTTGAGGTCCTGCGCATGACCCCGTAATGCATCCAGAAATTGCGCATGCGCAGTAGGCACAAGCCAAAGTAGGCAAGCACCTAGGATTGCCTTATGCGCTAATTTCATGGCTTGATGTAAGCGTATTTTTCTTTGTTCTGCAGTTGCGTTACTCGCGCGACCCCAGATGGAGTGAAATCAGTATCCAAACTAAATTGTTCTCGCTTGAGGTTGCGATTCTTAAGGGTAATCTCACATACCTCGAAGCGAGCGCCGCGTGACTTTAATGCGGAAACCAATGATCCGTAGTCAACATTGGGGTTCTTGGGATCTTTGGCGCCATCCATCAGAAAATCAACCCCTTCTGCATGCGTTACAACAATGATCTTGGTGTTGGGAACGGTATCCAGGTGATTTCGGATGTTCCTGAGCCCTTTGGTTGCTTGAGTCGATGCATTGTCGATGTGATAGACCACTTTATCTTGCTCTGCAGCCGATGCGCTAGCACCAATTTGAAAAGCACTGACCAATCCAATGGCTAACAGTTTTTTAATGAATGAGTTCATTTGATTTCCTTATTTATAAAGTGGGACCGTACTGCATTTCACCGTTTCCGAAAGACCAATTCTCTTTGTTGACCTCAATCAGGCTGATAAAAATATCTTGCTGGCGCAGTCCAAGTTGATTGGCGCAATCATCGGCAATGCGCTTGTAAAACCGTTTTTTAAGATCGGTGCTGCGACCTTGATTGAGGGTAATCTGAATAAACACGATGCCAGCAGAGTATTCGACACCTAGATAGCTTTTGGGATAAATCAATTGATTGGATTCATGGCTTGCCAGAATCTGAAAGCGATCATCCTCTGGAACATTAATTTCTTCCAGCATTGCGCGGTAAACCAGCTCGCCAATGTCCTTGGCAAGGCCGGCTCGTGCATGCGAGCCAATATCAATTCGAACTAAGGGCATGGATCTCCTTCTGCAAATGCGGTTTAAATTGCGCCAGTAAATTCACCGCGGGCAGGGTAGTTTTTACCAATTGCAAAGTCGATTGCTAACAATAGATCCGTAAACGAGGGTCTGGCAAATGGCATGGTCTGAACTGCGCCGTAATAGAGAGTCTGATCTGGCCTCACTAGAAATACGCCCGGCTCCGGAAACAAAGCAGGCTCTTCCACCCCAATCGACGTTTTTCCGATTCCTGCCGACAGGTATAGGCCCCATTGCCTTGCTACTGAGAGGGGCAGGCTGTAGCCAAAGCGTAAATCGGGCATGGCAACTTTAGCTGCCATTTCTTTGGCGCGCGCTTCTTCATCCGATGAAATTGCTATGACCGAGACGCCGCGTTGCGTTAATTCGGGCAATAACTGCCCCAGTTCTTTTAAATACTTAATGCAAAGTGGGCAGTGCAAGCCTCTAAAAAAGACAATCAAAGTGAAATTCTGGGGCGCATCGCTTTTCAGATCGAAGGTCCCATGATCCAGCGTGGGTAGTTTTAAGTCGGGAACGGTTTGGCGAGGTATGAGCATGGCGGAATCCTTTGATTGACTTAGTTTGCCTATGCTAATAGACTTTTAGATATATATAGTCTTAATTATGTTGCTAATCGTATAAATGCACCCCATTGATCGCCTGACTCCCTTGCTAGAACGTTTTCCGCCAACGGTACGCGTCTTCTTTTCTGACGTAGTCTGCGAGCGCATTGATTTGCAAGTGGATGCGCGTAAAGGCCATATCCACTGGATTAAATCAGGGGAGGTGGAAGTCTTCTCTGGCGAGGAAAGTCTCGGCATCTTATCTGGCCCCGGCGTCATTTTTTCACCCAAGGGCAGCGCCCATAGACTCACCCCAAGACCCAAAGCAGAATTAGTGTGTGCCGAATTTGAATTTGGGCAACGATTTAATAACCCCCTTACGTCGATTAATCCCAGCGTCATCTTGATTTCGGTTGCAGAAGCCCCAGAAATTGAAGTGATCCATACGCTGCTCATGCGTGAGGCATTTTCAAATCAATGCGGTAAATCATTTGGGGTGAATCAATTGCTGCAGTATTTTGTATTGCTGGTATTTCGCTTTCTGATTCGCACCAATCGAATTCCACTGGGTATTACTCGGGCTCTGGCTGACGAGCGACTGCTAAAAGCTCTGAACGCAATGCACACCCATCCTGCAAAACCGTGGTCACTCGAGGGCCTGGCAGAGGAGGCCGGGATGTCCAGGGCGAGTTTTGCAAACCATTTTAAAGAGGCAACCCAAACCACTCCGATGGAATACTTGACCGATTGGCGTATTTCCTTGGCCCAAACCAAGCTGGTTGGCGGCATGCCTTTAAAGGCAATAGCCAGAGAAGTTGGCTACGCAAGCCCTGCAACACTTACGCGAATCTTTAGTAAACGTGTGGGGCGGTGCCCAAGGGATTGGCTTAATGCATCCCAGAAGCCATAATTGATTTAATTGAAGCAATATATTCTTCTAAAGCGATTGGCGTACGTTCGAGCCCTGATATCAGGGCTTTATTTTGCCAAGGTCTGTTTCGGGTCGAGATCAGTCGATCTAGATGTCTGCCTCACTCTCAACAGATGGCTATTACCAATCACTCCTAGCATGCGTATGAGATGCCGCCTAGCTGAACTCAGTTATTTACTTGACCATGTTTTGAGTATTGCAAGAGCTAATTGTTCTGGGTCTGATAGGTCTAGCTGCGAATACCCCGAAGGGGGTCGGCCTCGGGTTTTTAGTTGCGTATAGAACAATCCCACATGGTTTCCTATATCGGTCAGGTATCGGAACACAACACCTTTATCTCTGCGTTCAGTTTGAGCATCTTTAGTTCGCTCCCCATTTTTGTATCGCGGATGATCAACACCCTTAAGAACATTGCGTGATCGATG
>DAIPIK010000121.1:0-4029 GCA_036770845.1 Polynucleobacter sp.
GAAAATGCCATAAGTTCATTATTCTATGGGTATTTAGCCCCTGATGTTGAAGACCAATACACCTATTGCCCCATACGCACATGACTAATCAAACTGAACTGACTGCCGCCGCCAAGCTAAGCAATTTGGGCCAAGAGCTGGATGTCCCATTCTTAAAATTACTCGGAATCCGTTGCCTCAGCGCGGAAATGGGTAGTGGCGAAATTCTGCTAGCAATTAAGCCCGAGCATAAAAATACCTGGGAAGTGGCGCATGGCGGCGTTCTATTGACCTTAATGGATGTGGCAATGGCAGTTGCTGCACGCTCGGGCGATCCGGAGGACCGCAGCGTGGTGACGATTGAGCTCAACACCAATTTTTTACAAGCCGCCAATGGCATCCTGCGCGTAAAAGCCGATACCGTCCACCGTAGCGTGACGATGGCCTTCTGTGAGGCGAAGCTGTACGACGATCAAGGCCGAGTGTGTTGTATGGCTACCGGAACGTTTAAGTACTTGCGGCGTTTACCCACACGTAACGCGAATGGTGAGCGCGTCATTAACCCCGATCAGCGGGTTAAGTAAACCCGTCTAAATTAAACCGAGAGATTGGAGCCGGATGCGCTCGTAAGCGCTCCGGTAATCACGTCGTGGCCAATGGTTCCATTGGCATCAAAACGGCGTTCAACCATTTCAAAGGCGCCATCTTTGCGAATGCGCAATACCGTACTAGAGCGTGTGCCGTACATCGGGGTTTGAATAAATGCAGGGGAGAGGGCTTTTTCCCATTCCTTGCTAACGCCGGTGCTGGGTAATTCTTGATCCACTGCAACACGGGTATCGCTCAGCAGATGCAAATAGTGATCTACGTGTTTTAGATTGCCTTGATCCATTGCCAGAGTTTGGGCAAAGGCCGCAACCCGGTGCGTGACTTTAGGCCAGGGCGTATCGAGCATCGCATTAGACAAACCATACACACCAGCATCTAGGGCATTTGGTGGAAAGGTTTTACGTGGCCGAATCGATTGGCCAAGCATCATGCGATTACTCACCCAATGCATCTGTGCATCGCTCGGATTACTCAGATCAGCCATCAGCATATTAAAGCCGTTGTATTGCTCAAAGCGTTTTGCATTGTGTTGAATGAAGCCATTGGGTTTATGTTCACCCGTCAAATACATCAGTGATAGTTCACCGCGGGTTCGCGCGTCCGGATTTTTTTCGCTGGGCGCTCGCACATTGGTGAGTGCAGCAAAGCGGCCTGATTTGGTAAACCCAAGCCAAGTGCCTGGGCTACCTAAGACATCGGCACGATCCCGACCGGCCAATAACTCAGGGTGCTCGGACCACCAATCCATTTTTTCAGTATTGCGCTCATAAAACTCATCGCGATTCGCGGCCACCACCAGCGGATAGTCGGGATGGGATTTCCAGGCGAAGAGAATGAGGCACATAGCAATACTATGCCTGATTAAATAGCAATCAGGGGGTAGGGCAGCTGGTCAAGCATCAAAATGGGGCCATCGGGCGCCCCAAGGTGGAAGGTGCCACCGGCTTGCAGCTCAGTTTTAATCTCGATTTGGAAGTCCATGCGGCGGGTATTGGCAATACTAGGAGCGCTGAGGACGACCATTCCGGCTGGCTGCCCGGCGTCATCCGCATGGAAAATCTCACTTCCTGGGCCGGTAGGGGCATTGGCAAGTTGATCGATGGGGCAGTGGGCTAGCTGCAGGCGCCGCTTAATTGCGCCACGGTATTGGCTGCGTGCCACGATCTCTTGGCCGGGGTAGCACCCCTTTTTAAAATCAACGCCGTACACAGACTCAAAGTTCACCATTTGGGGCACAAATTGATCTTGGGTTGCGGCAACGATGCGTGGAATGGCACTCATGATTTCTAGGGACCGCCACAGAATTGCGGCATCCTCAGAAGCTCCCTCGATCGGCGCTGCTTCAGAAGCAATGGGTTGGGCGATCAATACCCGCTGCATCGCCACACCTGCCGTGACAACGTCTGGCAGTTGCAGCAGGATGCTGGCTTCATCTACTTCCAGATTATCCAGTGTTCCGCTGGTGCAGTAGCCTGTAATCGCCCAACTGCTGCTGGCATCGGCGACCGTTACCTTGGAACGTAAGACGAACATAGCTAAGCGCTTTGCAATGCTGGCTGCGATGTCTTTCGAAATAAACAAGCAGAATCGCTTGCCCCCATCCGCTTTTGAAAAAAGGCCGAGCCATGCGCTGGCAATTAAGCGGCCCTTAGGGCTGCAAAAGCCAACGAGGCGTACTGCATCAGGTCCGCTGGCAATCGCAGGAGGCACTACTGCGGTCAGCCCCAAAACCGAGTTGGTGAGTTGGTTTTGTAAAAAACTGGCCGCATCGTCGCCCTCAACGATAATGAGTCCCCAGTCGGCGAGATTGGCAGCGGTTTTCATAAAATAGATCTTTTTTAGGGTGGTGTAGGGCGTGCGATTTGCATAAACAAAGTCTAGACGCTTTTATCATAGCCTGATGCGAAAAAAGCGCGCGCCATTTTGGGCATTCCCCCTCAAACTCTTCGGAATCACGGTTCTAGTAGCCTTATTCTTTTATGGCACCCTGTTTTCTTGGGGGGTAGTTCCTTCCGCAGCCAATGACCCGGGTAGGCCGGGCGGTTTTACCGCCAAAGTCAATCCCAAATCTGGCGTGGCGAGCATTGCACAGCAACTCCGTAGACAAGGCATTGAGGTCAACGGCATCCTGTTTCAGTTGGGAGCACGCGCCTTGCTGGTTCATGCCAAGCTTAAGCCTGGAACCTACCTGTTTCCCTTGGAAGCCAGTACCGCGACCATTTTATTTAAGATGGCTCGGGGCGACAGTATTAAAGAGTCGATTGCTTTTGTGCCCGGCATGACCATTTGGCAACTGCGGCAAATGGTCGATACCCATCCTGCTTTGGAGCACCAAACCAAGGGACTTGGTTCTGCGGCGTTTTCTAAGATAGTAGGTTTAAGCGATGCCAATGCAGAAGGACTCTTTTTCCCCGACACCTATGTTTTTGATCCCGGTGAAAACGACCTCGCAATCTACCGCCGTGCTGCAGATGCAATGCAAAAAAATCTAGCAAAGGCTTGGAGTAACTCCCCCAATACAAGCCCAATAAAGACCCCATACGACTTGCTGATCTTGGCTTCGATCATTGAAAAAGAAACCGGCAAGGCCAGCGAGCGCGCGCAAATTTCAGCGGTGTTTCATAATCGCTTGAAAATAGGGATGCGCCTTCAAACTGATCCCACGGTGATTTATGGCATCGGCCCCGGATTTGATGGCAATCTGCGTAAAGTGGATCTTCGCCGCGACAGTCCATACAATACCTATATGCGTGCCGGCTTGCCTCCAACCCCGATTGCGATTCCCAGCATGGAATCCCTGCTTGCAGCAGCTAACCCTGCAAAAAGCGATGCCCTGTATTTTGTGGCCAAGGGCGATGGCAGTAGCCACTTCTCCAAAACACTGCTTGAGCATGAAAAAGCCGTTGACCAATATCAGCGCTCCATTAAAGCGCCAGCAAAGAGATCATCACCGTAATGGATGCCACGATGAATGCGAATGAGCCTGGATTTTTTATTAGCTTTGAGGGCATCGATGGCGCTGGAAAAAGTACCCACATCGCCGCTTATTGTGAGCTACTCAAAGAGCGCTTTCCGGATCGCACCATTATCGTCACACGTGAACCAGGCGGTACTGTTTTAGGTGAGCAACTCCGATCCCTCTTATTGGATGCGCCGATGCATTTGGAAACCGAAGCCTTGCTCATGTTTGCCGCGCGCCGTGAACATCTAGCGCAAGTCATTGAACCCGCTCTTGCAGCAGGGCATATTGTGGTGTCCGACCGTTTTACCGATGCCAGTTTTGCTTACCAAGGTGGCGGACGCGGACTCTCGATTGAAAAACTCAATGCACTAGAGCAATGGGTGCAAATGCAAAGCGATGGAGGCTTACTGCAACCGAATACCACTTTCTTATTTGACTTGCCGGGAGCAGTAGCCGAAGCACGCCGCTCGAAAGCGCGC
>DAIPIK010000122.1:0-3988 GCA_036770845.1 Polynucleobacter sp.
AGCGGTCTTTTTCATACGGGGGAAGGCATACAACACATTGCCCTCAATAGCCGTGCATTAGAGGGCTGGCATCTTTCCTCCGTAACACGGGAGCTGGCAATGCTCACATCCAATGATGGCAAGACTGTCGCCATTTCGGTTAGCAAGGAGTAATGCATGGGATTGCTATATTGCCTCCTTTTATTTCTGGTCATTTCAGTGAACCCCTTTAATGGGGCACATGCGACTTCCAGTAACCCGGCAACGGTCGCAACACCTTCAGTTCAGCAAAATACCATCAGCCTGCACTTTGCCAACATTGAGGTTAGCGGGCTTTTGCACGAATTAGCGCGCCTTGGTGACACCAACTTTTTGCTTAGTGAGTCCATTCAAGGGCGGATGTCAGTCGACCTTAAAAATACGGCTTGGCACACCGCCTTACACTCTATTTTGGCTAGCAGAGGTTTAGGCATCATTCGGCAAGGCGATATTTACTGGATTGCTCCCCATGCCGAAATTCTGAGTTTTCAAAAGCACCGCAGAGACGATGCCGCATTGCCTTTTGGGGGCGACCATCTCAGTAGCCCAAAGCAAATTTTGATTGAGGCGCGCATTGTGGAGGCGGATCACCGTTTTGCGCGCAACTTAGGCGCCAAGCTGGGATTGCAAGCCAAGGGCATTCGTGGCAATGCCGATAACAATCTCATTAGCAATCTGGACTTGGGGGCTTCAGGCCTAAGTGGTTTTGATCCGAGTACCGTGGCAGCCACCCTTTTATCCAAGGGAGCAACGCGACTACTGCAGATGGAGTTGTCTGCATTGGAAAGCGATGGCCAGGGGAAAATTTTGTCCAATCCGCGCATCATGACTGCGGATCAGGTAAAGGCGACGATTGAACAAGGCACCGAACTTCCATATCAAACGTCGAGTCAAACGGGCAGTAAATTGCAGTTCCGTAAGGCCAATTTACGCCTTGAGGTCATTCCCAAAATTCATCCCGACGAAAAGATTTCCATGTTGGTTTCCATCAACAAAGATACGGTCGGCATGAAAACCGAACAAGGGTATGCCATTGACACAAAAAATCTGAGCTCGGAAGTCACGGTTGAAAATGGTGGAACCGTGATTATTGGTGGCGTCTACCAAACCACGGAGCGCGAGGATGTAGTCAAAGTCCCTTTATTGGGGGACATCCCCCTAATTGGGCACTTTTTTCAACATAAATCCACCTTGCGCGATAAAACCGAGCTATTGGTCTTCATAACCCCCACCATACTCGGTAAACCCTAATAAAATCATGGGGTGAATTCGTTAACAAAAAACATTTATCTTGTTGGCCTGATGGGCGCCGGTAAATCCACAGTGGGTAAATTATTGGCCCGTAAATTAGACCGTCGATTTATTGATGCCGATGCATTGATCGAAGAGCGCTGCGGCGTGAAAATCCCCGTCATTTTTGAAATGGAGGGTGAGGCTGGCTTTCGTAAGCGCGAAGCGCAAGCCATCAGGGAAGCAGTACAGGAAGAGTCGATTGTTCTGGCTACCGGTGGCGGTGCCGTCATTCTTCCGGAGAATCGGGCCTTACTAAGTAGCCGTGGTACTGTGATTTATTTACATGCAGGCCCAACCGAACTGTGGCACCGCACCAAAGGCGGGGAAGGTCGCCCTCTTTTGCAAACCGGGGATGCACGGCAAACCCTAGAAAATTTATACCAGGTACGCGATCCGCTCTACCGCGAAATCGCGGACCATGTTATTGAAACTGGTAAACCCAGCGTGAATCAGCTGGTCCATACATTACTGATGCAACTTGAACTCTCCACATGAAAACATTACACGTCGATTTAGCTAGCCGTAGCTATCCCATCTACATTGGCACTAATTTGCTTGAGCAAAAGGCGTTGTTTGAGCCCCACCTCAAATCCAGTACCACTGTTTTCATTGTGAGCAATACAACCGTTGCACCGCTGTATGCGAAAACGCTCATAAATACCCTAAGCCAACTGGGTAAAACCGTTCGCTTACTGGAATTGCCGGATGGCGAGTCATTTAAAGACTGGCAGCACTTGCAACTTATTTTTGATGAACTGCTGGCACATGGCGCTGATCGTCAAAGTATGATCATTGCGCTCGGCGGCGGCGTGGTAGGTGACATGGCAGGCTTTGGCGCTGCTAGCTTCATGCGAGGCATTCGGTTTATTCAAGTCCCTACAAGCTTATTGGCTCAAGTTGACTCGTCGGTTGGCGGCAAAACCGGCATCAATCATCCTTTAGGGAAAAATATGATTGGCGCCTTTCACCAACCAGTAGCGGTGATTGCCGATTTAAATACACTCCGCACTTTGCCGCCCCGCGAGCTCTCTGCTGGTCTGGCTGAGGTTATTAAACATGGTGCAATTGCGGATGCTGATTTTTTAGATTGGATCGAAGCCAACACCAGCGCATTGCTTGCATGCGATACCGATGCGATGGCCCATGCGGTTTTGCGTTCATGCGAAATTAAATCTGCGGTTGTTTCTGCCGATGAGCGTGAAGGAGGAATTAGAGCCACTTTAAATTTCGGTCATACCTTTGGTCATGCCATTGAATCCGGGCTTGGGTACGGTGAGTGGCTACATGGCGAAGCAGTAGGCTGTGGCATGGTGATGGCAGCCGATCTAAGTGCGCGCTTAGGTCATATTAGCAAGGCTGATGCACAGCGCCTGAAGCGAATTATTGCATCCATGCATTTACCAATCTCACCCCCAAAGCTAGGTAGTCAGCGCTTTATGGAGTTAATGCAGGTCGATAAAAAGACAGAGGCAGGGCAAATTCGCTACATCACATTGGGATCGATTGGCGCTGCGCGTATTCAGCAGGTGCCCGATGCTACGGTCATTGAAACCCTAATTGCAACCGGTGCAGCTGAATAAACCGGTATTACTTATTTAAGTGCAATGGTCAGCGGCTGGCCTGCTTGCGCACTAGCAAACTCCGATAAATCGCTGAGCAACTCACGACCGGTTTTGGTATCGAGCCACAGCGGCTTAGCCACACTACCCGCCCAACGGTAATGAAAGCCGCCACACTTTGCGGCTACCCAGATTTCATGAAGGGGTGGCTGGGTGTTGACCACAATCACACTGCGATCACGAAACTGAATGGTAATGACATTACCCCCCTGGCGCGATACATCGAGATCCAAGTCCAGGAGATCATCGGCAGCTTCCAATGCCAGTTCGATCGACTGCAGTAGGTGCGCACCCAACTGATGAAATTGCGAGTCATCAATTGCTTCCGCCGCTGAATTACTAGGCTTGGTATCAGGCTGCTGCATGCTATATTCAACCATTCGTAATAAAGATAACCATGATAGCCATTCTAATCAGAGCACTGGGTATTGGACTTCTAATATCCCTCACGGGATGCGGGGTTAGAGGTCCACTGTACTTACCCACGATACCGCCAGCTCCCACCCCCCCAACTCAAGCTGAGCCCAAGGGCGTTTTATACCCGCCCAGCAGTCCAGCCAGCGCCAACCCTCCAAAGCAATGACCGTCGACACCCAATCTAATCCCCTACCCCATTTAGCCGGCTTTTCAGAGCGTGGCGGCCAGTGGTATGCCGAAGATATTTCTTTAGCAAGCTTGGCAGAGCAATACGGAACACCCCTCTACATTTACAGTAAGCGCGCAATCACCGAGGCCTATCATGCTTACGATCGCGCTTGCGTAGATGCAGCCGGGAAACGGCGTGCCCGCATCCACTTTGCAATGAAGGCCAATAGCAATTTAGCGGTCTTGGATTGCTTGAGAAGATTGGGGGCTGGTTTTGATTTGGTCAGCGGCGGCGAACTGGCCCGCGCCCTAGCCATTGGTGCTGAGCCTTCGAGTCTCGTATTTGCT
This sequence comes from Polynucleobacter sp., assembly GCA_036770845.1. Taxonomy (GTDB): domain Bacteria; phylum Pseudomonadota; class Gammaproteobacteria; order Burkholderiales; family Burkholderiaceae; genus Polynucleobacter. The sequence goes on from DAIPIK010000122.1 coordinate 3,864, forward strand.
GGAGTAGGCAAATCTGCCGCTGAAATTACGGCGGCACTGAAGGCCGGTGTTAAATGCATCAATGTGGAGTCGATTGCCGAGCTGCATCAAATCAATCGCATCGCTTCACAGCAGGGTTGCCGCGC
>DAIPIK010000123.1:0-3966 GCA_036770845.1 Polynucleobacter sp.
AACCTGCAGCGCCAAATCATGCATACCCAAACTAGCGTGGGGAGCAGTAAGGTGGATTCGGGCAAGCGCTTTCTTGAAGCACTCAACCCCACCATCAACGTTGTTTCACTACAAGAACGCGCCACTGCTAGTAACTTAACAGCGATTTTGCCCTCCGTCGATGTGGTTTTAGATTGCACCGATAACTTTGCTACCCGTCAGTTAATTAATGCGGCCTGCACCCAGCATCGCGTCCCCTTAGTATCTGGCTCGGCATTACGCCTCGATGGTCAACTGAGCGTATTTGATGTGAAGCGTGCTGATTCGCCTTGCTATGCCTGTATTTTTTCGCCCGACGAAGTTCCAGAAGAAATCAATTGCGCCACCATGGGTGTTTTTTCACCTTTGGTTGGTATTATCGGGACGATGCAGGCAGCGCAAGCACTGCAAGTGCTGATTGGGTTTGGCAGTCCTTTGATTGGACGCTTGGTGTTATGGAATGCGCGCAATACCCAAATTGAAACGATTCAAATTAGCCGCAACCCAGACTGCTCCGTCTGCGGCCAGCGTCACCCCACATAAATCAATTCCATAACTAGGCTGCAGCGAGTGCCGCCAGTGCATCCGCCTGCTCCGCTGGATCAATTGCACTTAGTACAGCAGCTGTTGCTGCCCTCAATTTACTCACATCGGCTTTAAGGATTTCACGCTTGACTAAAAGCAGTTGACTAAAGTGCATCGAGAAATCCGTTAAGCCCATACCTAGCAAGAGTTTAGTTAAGGTCGGATCGCCCGCCATCTCGCCGCATACTGCAATCGGAATACCTGCTTGATTGGCTTGCTTAATAATATTCGCTAGTAGATTAAGAATCGCAGGATGGTATGGATCATACAAGTGGGCTACTGCATGGTCTGCGCGATCAATTGCCAATGTGTACTGAATCAAATCATTCGTACCAATCGATAAAAAATCAAAGTGCCGAATGAATAAGGGCAATACCAAGGCTGCCGCTGGAATCTCGATCATCGCCCCAATTTGAATATTCGGATTAAATAATTGATCCCGCTGTTGCAATTGGACCTTGGCTTTTTCAAGCAAACGCAATGTCTCGCTAATTTCTTTTGCGTGCGCCAGCATCGGAATCATGATCCGCACTTGACCATGTGCAGAGGCCCGCAAAATCGCCCTCAGCTGGGTCAAGAATATCTCTGGCTCAGTTAGCGACCAGCGAATTGCTCGCAATCCCAGTGGCGATGTTCCGGTTTGCGACAAGTCACTGCCCGAACCCAAGGCCTTATCGGCCCCCACATCAATCGTTCGAATATTGACCGGTAAACCGTGCATGGTCTCAATTACGCGGCGGTATTCTAAATACTGCTGCTCTTCTCCTGGAAGGGCCTCTTTACGATTCATAAAAAGAAATTCGGAACGAAACAAGCCAACACCTACGGCGCCAAATTCGACCGCCTGCTTTGCGTCTTCCGGTAATTCAATATTGGCCAAGAGTTCAATGTGTACGCCATCGCGCGTCTTCGTGTCAGAGTGCTTAATTTGCTGTAACTTCTGCGCTTCAGCCAGTTCAGTTTGTTGTAAGGCGCGGTAATCTGCCAACAAACGATTGCTGGGCGACACCACCACCACGCCGCGGTCACCATCCAGCACCAACCAATCGCCGTGGCGAATAATCTCGCTGGCATGACGCGCGCCCACAACCGCCGGAATTTCCATACTACGAGCCACAATCGCAGTATGCGAGGTGCGGCCGCCAAGATCGGTAACAAAGCCTTTAAATGCATAGTCCTTAAAGCGCAACATGTCGTGTGGTGCAATGTCGTGCGCCACAATAATGGCGTCAACTCCTGCATCAGTCGGCCCCAAAAAATCAGGCTGGGATAGCCCATCCTTGTGCTGTGAGTGCAGCGCCTTTAAAACCCGCTCTGCTACTTGCCGAATGTCGTGAGCACGCTCTTTCAGGTAAGGGTCTTCGATTTCGGCAAATTGTTCTAGCAAGTCGTTGAGCTCGGTAGTCAAAGCCCATGCCGCATTAAGGCGTTCGGTCCGAATCAACCGCAAAGGTTTTTCAGCCAAAGTAGGGTCAGACAAAATCATGCTGTGGACATCCAAAAACGCAGCCATTTCTTGTGGCGCATCTTTCGGCAATCCCCCGCGTAGGGTAGTTAACTCCGATTGAACCTGATGAAAGGCTGCAAGTAATCGTTTGGCTTCTGCTTCCTCTTGCCCAGGATCGATGAGGTGGTGACTAACCTCCAGAGCGGCCCTCGAGATCAGTACGGCTCGGCCAATGGCAATGCCCTTGGATACCGGAATGCCGTGCAATGAGAAGGTCACGGTTTACTCGCCCTCACCAAAACGATCATTAATCAATGCGGTGATGGCCTGCATCGCTTCTTCTGAATCCGTGCCAATGGTTTCTAGGGTCACGGTGCTACCAATGCCTGCAGCCAGCATCATCACGCCCATAATGCTCTTGGCATTAATTTGGCGGCTGCCTTTACTCAGAAGCACTTCGCACTGAAATTGCGCAGCGAGTTGCGACAGCTTGGCCGATGCTCTGGCATGAAGCCCGAGTTTATTGATGATGGTGATTTCGGCGACCGGCATGATTAATCCTGCACCTCGGTAGTTTGTACATTGGCCATAGCACCTAAACGCAAGATGCCATTTTGACCACCCTGCAGTGTTTTTTGTGCCAACACATCTAATGCATCATCTTTATAGGACACTGCGCGCATGAGCATGGGTAGATTAAGTCCCGCTAAAATTTGGACTTTTAATTTCACGCCCGAGCTATTTTGCTGGGCCATCAGGCGCGAAGCAACGTTCGCTGGGGTTGCGCCCATCACATCCGTTAAGACTAAGAGCTCGCCATGCCTTTCAACTGCCTTGGCAGCAGTCAATACTCGCTCAAAACTAATTTTGGCATCTTCGTGTGCTGGGATATCGACTGCCTGAATGTGCTCTGGTATTGAGCCATATACATGCTCAGCAAAACTCAGCATAGCGCTGGCTATGGGGGTGTGGGCAATGATCAGAATTCCGGCCATATTAGTGCAAGGTTTTTTCTAAAGCGCGCAGCCAAATGGCAGCGACATCGCAATCGGTCTGCTCGGTAATTTCCACAAAACACGTTGGGCTGGTCACATTGATTTCCGTTAGGTAGCCACCAATTAAGTCTAAGCCTACCAAGAAAAGTCCTTTTTGCCAAAGCAGCGGGGCCAAGTATTGCGCAACCTTCATTTCCTGAGGGCTCAAAGGCATCGCCACACCCTTGCCACCAGCCGCCAAGTTGCCACGAATCTCTGTGCCTTGCGGAATGCGTGCCAAGGCATAGGGAACAACCTCACCAGCGATGAGCAAAACGCGCTTATCGCCCTGCGCAATCTCCGGCAAAAAGCGTTGCACCATTAATGTACGCGCGCCATTCTCACCGAGGGTTTCAACAATGCTGGCTAAATTGAGGCCATCGCTTCCCACCCGAAATACGCCCATGCCGCCCATACCATCAAGAGGCTTAATCACAATATCCGAATGCTTTGCATGAAATGCCTCCACCTCCGCCAGGTCGCGCGTGACTAAGGTGGGAGGAATCAAGTCGGGGTACTCAGTAATCGAGAGCTTCTCGGAGTGCTCCCGAATCGCACCTGGCTGATTAAACACCCGCGCCCCCTGACGTACAGCAGCGGAGAGCAGCCAGGTGGTATTGAGGTACTCGATATCGAACGGCGGGTCTTTACGCATCAACACCGCAGAAAAATCAGCCACTCGGCGGGGCTCGATTGCACCCACTTCAAACCAGGATGCACTGCTAGGCTTAATCACCAGCGGCCGGCAGTCCGCTACGACACTATTGTTTTTCCAAACAATACCGCGCGTTTCTACAAACCACAGGCGATGCCCTGCTGCTTGGGCAGCGCGCATCATTGCCAGCGTTGAGTCCTTCTGTATCGCGAAGGAATCCAAGGGGT
>DAIPIK010000124.1:0-3941 GCA_036770845.1 Polynucleobacter sp.
AATCACGTGCGCATGTTATTGCGCCAAACCGATCGGATTGTGTTTGCATTTGATGGGGATGCCGCAGGCCAACGCGCAGCGCAGCGCGCGCTTGAGGCATGCCTGCCATTAATGTCAGACGATAAAGAAATCCGTTTCTTATTTTTACCAACAGAACATGATCCCGATAGTTACGTTCGGGCCTACGGCGCACCTGCATTTGAAAAAGCCATTAAAGAGGCTACATCGTTCTCCGGATTCTTTTTTAAGATCGTGAGCGAAGGTCATGACCTAACGTCGCCTGAAGGCCGAGCGCAAACCCACCATGCTGCCAAGCCTCTGTTTTTATCGATGGCACCGATTGCCTTGCGCTCGCAAATGCTCCGCGAGGTGGCTATTCGAACCTCCTCCACCGCGGCTGAGTTAGAGGCATTTTGCGGGCTGACGATTGCACCAGCTACGCGCAGCAATAATCCAGCGCAGGGAATATCAGGAGCGCAAACCGGCACTGGAACACGAAGCCAGTCCAGTGCATGGCAGCCTGGTAAGGGCTATAGCAAAAAGCCAGCCGGACCGGTGATTCCGCCACCCAATGCACCGATGGATTTAGCGGAGCAAATTTTGCGCGTGCTGATTCAGTTCCCGCATTTGGGTAAGGGCTTAAATAGCGATCAACGGCAGTTAGTCTTGGCAGCAGCGGAGCAGCGCTCAGCCAATGCATTGATGCTGATGACGGATTTACTCAAGCAGTGCGATCAATTGGATTATTTGCCCAATACATCCAGCGCATCCAACACAGAATCAACTCCGGGTGCCGGTGCATTTGCATTGTTTCAGGAGCAACTCTCCCGAAGTGAGTTGGCATCAATGTATGAAGTACTGCGTAAACGGGTGATGGAATCCGATTTGGATGCAGCCGGCGCTGCTGCCGATCTGGAGGGCGCCCTGAAAAAGCTTAATTTGCTGCAGCTGAAAAATGAAATGACCGCGATTACCCAGCGTATCTCCAGCGGCGAGGCATCCGATTCAGATCGGGCGCGGTATCGCGAATTGGGCGAGCGCTTGAAGTTTTCGTAAGAAAAGCCCCTTAAGCCCCTTAGGCCCGTAAAAATTACCTGTTTAAGCCGGTTTTATTGCTTATTGCAGTGTCTGAAAATGCCGAATCGACTATAATCCTCTGTTCAGAGAAAAAATACGAAGTAATTCAGTCACTTGCGTCATTAATTTGGATTTATTGACCGTAGTGGCCCAGGCAATTGGTCTGACCCATTGAAACCAACAATTAATTAAGTAAGTGAGCGTAAACCTATGCCAAGCAGCAAGATCAAGAAAAGCGCGAAACCCGTGAAAAATACCCCAGCAAGCAAGTCCAAACCCCTTGCCAAGAAAACGGCCGTCCCAGCAAAAACCAAAGTCGCTGCCAAGGCGCCAGTAAAGAAAGCCGCTGCGCCAGCCAAAGCAAAAGTACCTGCCAAAAAGGCAGTAGCAGTTAAGTCAAAGCCCGCATCCAAAGTAGCGCCCAAAAAAGCTGCGCCTGCGAAGGCAGTAAAAAAGCCAATCGCAAAGCCTACAAAGCCAGCAGCAAAGAAGGCAGCATCAAAAGTTCTAGCGAAGGTAGTTAAAAAACCGGCGAAGCCAGCAAGGCCAGTAGCAAAGGCGGGCAAGCCTGCGGCGAAGACGCCAGCCAAGGCAGCTGCAAAAGCAAAGCCAGAGGTGAAGGCAAGTAAAAAAACAGCAGTCGCTGCAAAAACAAGCAAAGACGTCCCAGCTAAAAAAGGCAAAGCAACTGAGCCTGAATTACCAAAAGGCAAGGGCAAGTCCAAAGCAGTAGCTTCTGCTGATGCTTTGCAAGACGGAGGGGCTGTAGAAGAGGGCAAAAAAACCAAAGGACGCAAAGCCAAAGCCGAGGTCCCTGCTGCTGAATCCGGCGAAGACAATCGCACTGATCGGCAAAAAGCCCGCGACCGCAAAGCCAAAGAGAAAGCCCTCTTAAAAGAATTTGCAGCACAGCAGTTGGGTTCCGAGGAGCAGCAAGAACTACGCCGCGCACGCCTGAAAACCCTGATTAAGATGGGTAAGTCGAAGGGCTACTTAACCCACGGCGAAATGAATGACGTGATGTCCGATGAATTATCGGATGCCGACGCACTCGAAACCTTAATCGGTTTGCTCAATGACATTGGCATTACCGTATACGAGCAAGCCCCCGATGCCGAAACCCTACTCCTCAATGAGAATGGTATTTCTGGCGCATCCGATGAGGAAGCAGAAGAAGAGGCCGAGGCTGCACTATCGACCGTTGATTCGGAGTTTGGTCGAACGACTGACCCGGTGCGCATGTACATGCGCGAGATGGGAACAGTCGATCTGCTGACCCGCGAGGGCGAGATTGTGATTGCCAAGAAAATTGAGGCAGGTCTCAAAGACATGGTGATGGCCCTTTCCGCATGCCCAGTTACCATTGCTGAAATCGTTGGCAATGCCGACAAGATTGTTTCCGGCGAAATGGAGATTGATCAGTTTGTCGATGGTTTAGTAGATCCCAATGCCGAAGACATTCAGCTGGGACCCGATGAGCCAGAAGAAGATCTCGAAGCTATAGAAGGCGATGAAGAGGGTGGTGAAGAAGATACTGGTGGCGGTGGCGGCGGTTCAAGCACGGCCAGTGCCAAGCAACTCGAAGAGCTCAAGCAGATTTCTTTAGAGAAGTTTGCCATCATCCGCACTCAGGCGGACAAGATGCTCCGTGCGTATCACCGGGATGGATATAACTGCCCTGCCTATATCAAAGCACAGGAAGCCATTCGGAACGAAATGCTTGGTTTCCGTTTGACGGCCAAGAGTGTTGAAAAGCTGTGTGACACCATGCGCTCCCAAGTGGATCAAGTTTGGAAACTCGAGCGTGGCATTGTTAGCCTATTGGTAGACAAAATTGGCGTATCGCGCGGCGAAGTATTAAAAGACTTCCCCAAGATGTCCATGAATTTGAAGTGGACCACCAATTTACTGAAAGACAATAAGTCCTACAGTGCACTCCTGGAGCGTAACGTTCCTGCTATTCAAGAGCTGCAACAAAAGCTGATTGATATTCAAACGAAGGTTGTTTTGCCTTTGCCTGAATTAAAAGAAGTGAACAAGCAAATGATTGCGGGCGAAAAGCGGGCGCGTGAAGCCAAACGGGAAATGACCGTTGCCAACTTGCGTTTGGTGATTTCAATTGCAAAGAAATACACCAACCGCGGCCTGCAGTTCCTCGATTTGATTCAAGAGGGCAATATTGGTCTGATGAAAGCAGTGGATAAGTTTGAGTATCGCCGCGGCTATAAGTTTTCTACCTATGCAACCTGGTGGATCCGTCAGGCCATAACCCGCTCGATTGCAGATCAGGCCCGCACGATTCGTATTCCGGTCCACATGATTGAAACCATCAATAAGATGAACCGGATTAGCCGCCAGATCTTGCAAGAGACTGGACATGAGCCAGATGCTGCAACCTTGGCATTGAAGATGGAAATTCCGGAAGACAAAATCCGTAAGATCATGAAAATCGCCAAAGAGCCTATCTCGATGGAAACACCGATTGGTGATGATGAAGACTCCCATTTGGGCGACTTCATTGAAGACGGCAACACCTTGGCTCCAGCCGAAGCGGCCTTGCATGAATCCATGCGCGATGTCGTGAAAGACGTGCTGGATTCATTAACACCACGTGAAGCAAAAGTATTACGTATGCGCTTCGGTGTAGAAATGAGCACAGACCATACCCTCGAAGAAGTGGGTAAGCAGTTTGACGTTACGCGTGAGCGCATCCGTCAGATTGAAGCCAAGGCCCTGAGAAAGATGCGTCACCCAAGCCGCAGCGACAAGCTTAAGACCTTCCTCGAAGAGGATTGATCGAAAGACTAACGGGCCCATAGCTCAGTTGGTTAGAGCAGAGGACTCATAAGAAAGAAGCCCTAGGG
>DAIPIK010000125.1:0-3905 GCA_036770845.1 Polynucleobacter sp.
GCTTGACCCATTTTTTTCATGAAATCCAACAAAGCCACATCGCGATCAGCTGGCAGTTCAAAACGGCTAGCAAATAAATCCAATTTATTCAATACCAGGATAACGGGAAGGTCCTTAGGTAAAAGACGCAATACTTTGGCGTCATCCTCGCCAAAATACCCTGCCTCGACAATAAAACAGGCGACATCGACATCTTGCAGAGCGCTCGTTACTGAGCGATTAAGGGCTTGGTTCAAGGTGTTCATTTTGCGCGTCTGAAATCCAGGCGTATCGCTGAAAATAAATTGCGCGTGTTCGCGCGTCTGAATCCCTAAAATACGATGACGGGTTGTCTGCGCCTTGCGTGAGGTAATGCTGATCTTTTGGCCGACCAAGGCATTGAGCAGAGTCGATTTGCCCATATTAGGCCTACCTACAATGGCAATCGTTCCACACCGAAACGGTGTTTCTTTTTCCACGCTTATGCCTTTAACTTTAAATTGAGCTGCTCTTCCGCTGTGTCGGACTTTGCCGCTTTCTTTTTTGCAGAACGGGTCTTTTTAGGTTTTCGCGCTTCTTGCGGCAAGGCTTTGGTAATGGCTAACAAAGCGAGCTTAGCTGCACCTTGTTCGGCAGCCCGGCGCGACGCTCCAAAACCCTTCACCTTGATTTTTAGGCTCTGGATGACACACTCCACCTCGAACTGCTGATTGTGCGCTGCGCCTGTTGTTGCAGTGACGGTATAGCCAGGCAATGGCATCTGAAAACCTTGCAAGTATTCTTGCAGTAAGGTCTTATCGTCCTTACCCAAGGTCTTGGGATCCACTTGCGCCAAGATGACGGAATAGAGTTTGCGTAAACTCGATTTTGCTGCATCAAAACCGCCATCCAGAAAAACCGCTCCGGCAACCGCTTCTAATGTGTCAGCCAAAATCGATGGGCGCCGAAAGCCGCCGCTCTTCAGCTCGCCCTCACCTAGACGTAAGTAATCCGATAAAGATAGAAGCTGGGCTATCTCGTACAAAGCCTGTTGCTTTACTAAATTAGCGCGGACCCGGGATAAATCGCCTTCATCTAAATCAGCGTAACGCTCGTACAGCAATTCGGCTACGACACAATTTAAAATGGAGTCTCCCAAAAACTCCAGGCGCTCATTGTTTTTCTTGCTATGACTGCGATGCGTCAGTGCTTGCTGCAACAGCTCTGGCTTTTTAAATACATAGTCCAGGCGCTCCTGTAGTGGCCCTAAGTCAATCGCAGCGCGCGCATTCATGTTTATTGAAATCCGCCAATGCGACTCAGAGAGCCCAAATTGAGCCAAACGAAGAAAGCCCGGCCCACAATATTTTGATCGGGTACAAAACCCCAAAATCGCGAATCAGCACTGTTATCGCGGTTGTCACCCATGGTGAAGTAGTGCCCAGCTGGAACGGTACACGTCATGCTATTCGGTAAGAATTGACAATTCTCAATCCCAGGAAAGCGCTCCGGCATAAACATACCGGATAGGCGATCGGGATCATTCAGAATGCCATGGCTATTACCGCCTAAATCAGCCGGAAAGGTTTCGGTATAGAGCTTGGCGTAGCGCATACTCTCTTGGTCTAAATAGTTCTCCCCGCCAGCATATTGCAAAGCCTGGCCGTTCACCGTAATGCGCTTATCTTGATAGGTAATCGTATCGCCCGGAATCGCAACGACGCGCTTGATGTAGTCGACTGACTGATCCAGTGGGTAGCGAAATACAACCACATCGCCACGCTGGGGTGATCCGAGATCAATTACTTTTTTATTAACAACGGGCAGGCGAATGCCGTAGGTAAATTTATTCACCAAAATAAAATCACCAATCTGCAAGGTTGGGATCATCGATCCCGATGGAATCTTAAATGGCTCGATCAAAAATGAACGCAGAAAAAATACCGCGCAAATGACCGGAAAAAAACTCGCGGAATACTCTAGCCACAGCGGCATACGAGTAATACCCGCCGCTTTTCGTTGTGGTGCAAATACCAGCTTATCTGCCACCCAAGCGACGCCAGTAACCACTACAAGAATGAATAGGATGAGTGCGAAGTTCATTAATTGTCCACCTGTAAAATGGCGAGGAACGCTTCTTGTGGGATTTCCACGTTACCCACTTGCTTCATTCGCTTCTTACCTTCTTTTTGCTTTTCAAGTAACTTGCGCTTACGGGATATATCGCCACCGTAGCATTTAGCCAATACATTTTTACGCAAGGCTTTGACGTTTTCGCGCGCGACAATACCGCTGCCAATAGCCGCCTGAATCGCTACATCAAACATCTGGCGTGGAATAATGCCGCGCATCTTTGAAACTACGTCACGGCCACGCGATTGACTATTGCTACGATGCACGATGACGGATAAGGCATCGACCTTTTCGCCGTTAATCAAAATATCCACTTTGACGACATCGGCTACGCGGTACTCTTTAAACTCATAGTCCATCGAGGCGTAACCACGCGAGACTGACTTTAAACGGTCAAAGAAATCCAGCACGATTTCTGCCATCGGAATCTCATACGTCAATTGCACCTGCCTACCTAAGTAGTTCATATTGGTTTGCACGCCGCGCTTACCAGTACACAGCGTAATCACCGATCCAACATATTCTTGTGGCATGTACAAATTAACTGTCACGATCGGCTCTAAGATAGCCTCGATCTTCGATGGGTCTGGCATCTTCGATGGGTTATCAACCACCAATAGCGTTCCATCCCGTTGCTGCACTTGATACACCACCGTAGGTGCGGTGGTAATTAAGTTCATATCGTATTGGCGCTCTAAACGCTCTTGCACAATTTCCATGTGCAGTAAGCCCAAGAATCCACAACGAAATCCAAACCCCAGGGCTTGTGATACCTCAGGCTCATAAAGCAGTGATGCATCATTTAGCTTGAGCTTTTCAAGCGACTCGCGCAGCTGATCGTATTCATTTGCTTCAACAGGATAAAGACCTGCGAACACCTGGGACTTCACTTCTTTAAATCCGGGCAATGGCGCACTCGCGGGGGTACGGCCCTGCTGCCCCGTGGCATGCGTTACGGTATCGCCGACTTTAGCGGCCTTTAACTCTTTGATTCCGGCAATCACAAAACCCACTTGCCCTGCGCTGAGGTCAGGGCGATCAATTGACTTCGGACTAAAGACGCCCACATGCTCTACTAAATGGGTTGAGCCATTGGCCATCAATGTAATCTTGTCTTTGGGTTTCAGAGTACCGTTGACAACCCGTACCAACATCACTACACCAACGTAGTTATCAAACCAGGAATCAATGATCAAGGCCTGCAAGGGTTCGGTAACACTGCCCTTAGGCGGGGGCACGCGCCGGATCATTTCTTCCAGCACATCAGGAACGCCTAGGCCTGTTTTGGCAGAGCAGGTCAATGCATCGGTTGCATCGATACCAATCACATCTTCAATTTCTTGTTTTGCGCGCTCTGGATCAGCCTGCGGCAAATCAATTTTATTTAGAACGGGAACGACCTCTACACCCAATTCGATGGCGGTGTAGCAATTGGCGACGGTTTGCGCTTCAACGCCTTGGCTGGCATCGACCACCAGCAATGCGCCTTCACATGCTGAAAGTGAACGACTCACCTCATAGGAAAAGTCAACGTGCCCAGGGGTATCAATCAGATTCAGATTGTATGTTTTGCCATCCTTCGCTTTGTAGCTCAGGGCTGCGGTTTGGGCTTTAATGGTGATTCCGCGCTCACGCTCAATGTCCATTGAATCCAGGACCTGGGCTTCCATTTCGCGATCGGATAAGCCGCCACAGAGCTGAATAATTCGATCCGCAAGGGTCGATTTACCATGGTCAATGTGGGCGATGATAGAAAAGTTGCGGATTAAATCCATGGTGTTTTATCTAAATTAGCAAAAACACCTTGTCGCAGC
>DAIPIK010000126.1:0-3886 GCA_036770845.1 Polynucleobacter sp.
GGCCATGGCTTCGTCTAATGACTGGAATTCGTGCGTATCGAGCTTGTGCTTAACGACAATCAATGGAGATTTTGGCTGAGGTTGGAGACTTTATGAGGCAGACTATTTATCTGCAGTCCACGTACCACTCTTGCCGCCACTCTTCTCAAGTAGCTTGATATCACCCATCACCATGCCACGGTCGACTGCTTTGCACATATCGTAGATTGTGAGCAGGGCAACTTGGACTGCGGTGAGGGCTTCCATTTCAACGCCGGTAGGGCCAGTGGTTTCTGCTTGGACTTTGCAGCGAATGCTGTGACTAGCGCGGTCCAACTCAAACTGCAGACTGACATGGCTAAGTGCCAATGGATGACAAAGGGGGATCAGATCCGAGGTCTTCTTGGATGCCTGAATGCCGGCAATCCGGGCGATGCCTAAAACATCCCCTTTTTTGTGGTTACCCGCCTCCACCAAGTCAAAGGTGGCTGGCAACATCGAAATACTGCCTGTAGCAATGGCTATCCGGTGGGTATTGGGCTTATCGCCAACATTGACCATGTGGGCTTGGCCTGAGGAATCAAAATGAGTCAGTGGGTTCATGAAATAGGTTTTACCATAGAGGGATGGGGATCGTAAAACCAGCCTATTTTAAGTGGATGCAAAAACCGGTGCTATTGGGCATCGGGCGTAAATGCTTGGCCCTGCAATTGATTTTTGCCATGGGCTTTGCGGGCGCCCAAACACCCTTGCCCAAGGCGCCAGCCTCTGAGGTGGTGGTTGAAGGCAATTCCGCGGCACTGCAAAATCTGGGGCGAGCGGTTCAGTCGCAAGAGGCTCAATCCCCTTTTCTGCCCAATAAAAATACAGTACGTACGCAGCCTAATTTAGTTCTGCCCGATATGGGTGACCCAGGCGGTGATGCTTTAAGTCCGGTAGATGAGCGCCGTATTGGTGAGCGCATCATGCGGGAAATCCGCGCTGATCCTGACTACTCCAATGATTTACCAATCTATGATTTTCTGAATCAAATGGATCGCCGCTTACTGCAGGCAGCAAAGCGCTTGCAGTTGGGTGGGGCTAATGCCTTAGGCAGCGCCCAATACAACTTTGAAGTTTTTGCGGTTAAAGAGCCGAGCATTAATGCGTTTGCTTTGCCCGGTGGCTTTATTGGCTTTCATACGGGGCTCTTGGTTGCCGCGGAAACGGAGTCTGAGGTTGCCTCCGTTATGGGCCACGAAATCGGTCACGTATTGCAACGACACATTGCACGCTCCATGGACAAGCAGGCCATGAATACCATGATTGCCATCGCAGGTATGGTGCTGGGTGCTTTAGCCGCTTCTAGCAACCCATCGGCAGCTGTGGGTTTAATGCGCGGCGGACAGGCTCTATCGGTTCAGAATCAATTGGCCTACTCCCGGGATGCTGAGCGTGAAGCAGATCGCATCGGCTTTTTAATTTTGGAGGGTAGTGGTTATGATGTCAACGGCATGCCTGCTTTTTTTCAGCGCTTGCAAAAAGCCACCAGCATCATGGATAGTGGCGTGCCGGCTTACGTGCGAACCCATCCCCTCACCATTGATCGTATCGCCGATATGCAAGACCGGGTGCGCATGGTTAATGCCAAGACTGTACCCAGCTCATTGGAATTTTATTTAATCAAAGCGCGCGCTCGCCTTGATCAACAAAAGGGCTCCAGTGGCTTGTTTGATGCCCGTAATATTTTTGAGAGTTTTAGTAAGCAGGCATCACCCATCAAACAGATGGAAGGATTGTATGGGCTCGCTTTGGTTGCGCAGCGCCAAGGCAAAGTGGATATCGCTGAAGGCTATTTACAAAAAACCCGGCAGATGATGCAGGCTGCAGCAGCGCCGGGCTCGCCTTTACTGCGCCAGAGTATATCGCTGGATACTACGGCGTCGGAACTGGCTTTAGCCAAAGGTAAATCCCAAGAGGCACTTCAGATTGCACACGCGACATTGCGTGCCTACCCTGAATCATTTGCCGCAGCAGTCGCCATGATTCAGGCGGAGCTCAAGCTGGGTAAAACCGATGAGGCCATCAGCTGGCTGAGAAGCCGCACTAAGCAACAGCCCAATGAAACCATTTGGTGGACCTTATTGGCGGATGCGTATAACCAGAGCAATAACATTGCCTTACGGCATTACGCCATGGGGGAAAAGTTTGCCCTGACCGGTGCTTGGCCTTCTGCAATTGAGCAGATGCGGATTGCGAGGGCAGCTGGCGGCAACAATTATTACCAAGGCTCAACGATTGATGCACGCCTACGGGAGTTTCAGAAAATGTACCTAGAGGAACAGCGCGAGGACGCCAAAAGCAGAGGCGGCTAAGCCCGCATCACGTGCTTAGGGCTGTGGGTGGGTTTGAAACTGAAATCGACTTTCCAATTCAGCAGTGGTGATGGGTTCCAGTGTTAAATCATGGTCATGCCATCGCCAGCTTCCTTCCAGTGCACATGCTGTGTTATTCAAAGAGGCCAGCCCTGAAAACAGTTCAATGTCATGGTCATGGTCATGTAGCAACGCAATACTCAGGCGTTCTATTTCATGAAACTGATTTGCGGCAGACCAAATGGTTTGGGTGAGCATTCCTTCAATCGAGATATGGCCTGCTTCATCCATGAAGGCAGCAGTCGGCGTCAGCAGGCTTTCGCATTGCGTCTGAAATTGCCAAGGATGTTCTGTATTGCCGGTGGGCATCATGCGCACTATCCAGGGCGTTGCATCGAGATTAACGTAGACGCGCTGCGGCCCATTCTGAAAAAAATACCGCCCATCGGCATCGCTGGCGTAATTGCGGGCAATGAAGGCATTGAGTGCTGCGTGCTTAATGACATCGCCTGGTAATCCATGGGCTTGAGCGTAGTCGTCGCGCATGCGCCAAGCGCCGCGCCGATCGAGCGCGAGCCAGCCAAAGCAGTGCGGTATGTTTGGCCACTTGACTAAAGACTGGGCAATGCCTTGATCCATCGCGTTTAATGCAAGCCGTGCTGGGTAATGGGCGCACTTGAGCTGACATCGGCGGAATGGCTGGCATGCAAGTGGGCAATACGCCACCCTTGACTGTCTTGCAAAACAACCAAGGTAATGTTGAGAAAGAAGGCCGACTCGACTTGATCGGCACGCAAATGAACTGCTTCAGTCGTATCGTAGATTGCAGTACCTAAGCTTGAATGCGAAATGCACGCAATCGGCTCCAGAAACAGGGCTTGATTGGCGAGCATGCGTTCCAGCCCGCCACGAATCTCGGCATGACCACTCAGGCGTTGGCCTTCGGGCAGTACGCAGGTAATGGAGTCATCGTCTAGCCACAATGCCAGAGCAGCCGTAACATCGCGTCGCTTGAGCGCTTCGCGCCAAGCATCGACTACTTCATCGGCATTGTGAAAGAGTCTGGCTAGGTTTGGCATGACTAAATTCCTTTGCGGTGAAGAAGTAATGCTGTGCGATGTGAGTTATTGAAGTGCAGCAAATACGCGTTCTGGGCTAATCTGATTGAGGCAGTTTAAATGGCCGAGCGGGCACTCGCGTTGATGGCAAGGGCTGCATGGCAAATGCAGGGAAATGATAGTAGCTTTCACTGAATTGGGTGGGGTGTGGTTTGGATCACTGGAGCCAAATACCGCTACCTGGGGAACCTGCAGTGCTGCAGCAATGTGCATCAAGCCGGAATCGTTACTCACCACCTTGCTGCACAGACTAATGATGGCGATGGCCTCATCCAGCGATGTGGCTCCGCACCAGTTGAACATGCGGCCCTGAGAGGCTGCCGAAGAAACAATGGCATCGCCAATCACTCGGTCCGATGTGCTGCCCAATAAAACCACCGAAGCAGTGGGCTTTGCGTTCAGAATCGATTGCGCAAGCGCTGCAAAGTGCGCAGC
>DAIPIK010000127.1:0-3850 GCA_036770845.1 Polynucleobacter sp.
AATCACGACTCGCTCAAATCCCCTGAATCTGTCCGCCATCCACGCGAATGACAGAGCCAGTAATGTAAGAGGCATTGGCACTAGCCAAGAATGCGGCGGTATCGCCATATTCTTTTGGATCGCCATAGCGTCCAGCTGGTATCAATTTAATGCTCGCAGCCACCACCGCGTCGTATGGCACATTCTCACGCTTCGCCCGCGCTTCATCCAGCTGCCGTAAGCGATCGGTTGCAACCCGACCCGGCATGATGACATTGACCGTCACGCCCTCTTTCGCCACTTCAGTGGCCAAGGTCTTAGACCAGGCTAGCAAGGATGCGCGTAGGGTATTGGAAATCGCTAAGTTTTTAATCGGGGCAATCGCGCCCGATGTAGTGCTTGTAATAATGCGGCCCCAGCCACGCTGGCGCATACCGGGCAATACACGATCAGTAATGGCAATGAGTGAAAGCACCATGTCATTAAACGCCTTTGCCCACACCTGCGGGTCTTGACCTGCTGCTGGGGTTGGCGGAGGACCACCGGTATTGTTGATCAAAATATCAATCGGCCCAAAAGCAGCTTCTACTTTAGAAACGTGTGCATCAATGGCTGATAGATCGGACAGGTCCCAATTTAAGGCCATGGCCTTGCCACCGGCAGCCTCGATCATAGTCACGGTTTGCGCCAAACCCTCCGGATTGCGGCCCGTAATAGCAACCTGCACACCCTCGCGAGCAAGTGCCACCGCCATCGCCTGCCCTAATCCGCGGCTTGATGCTAAGACCAGCGCTGTTTTTCCTTTAATGCCTAAGTCCATTTTTCTTCCTTAAATGCAATGTCAATTATTAGATAGCACTGTAGCCTAAAAGTGCCTGGCCTACTTTGATGATGATTAAAGCACTTTATCGACGGATGATTGGCTTGGGTAAATTGGCCGATACCGCAAAGAGATCTGCCTCCAACTGCTGCAAAATATCAGCCAGCGCACGCTGCTGTCCCAATACCAAGGTTTGCGGCAGGTTATTCGTCAACGCTACCCGCTGCGTATAGCGCTTGGCCGTAATTAATGGTGTGGGCAGATTGGGGTTGGTCACCGTCAAAAAGAATTGGACAGACACTACCGCCTCTGGTTTTCCGCGGTAATCGCCATAGAGCTCATCAATGGTTGCCTGCAGTGTGTAAAACGGGAAGAAGCTGGTGCCCTGCGCTACCGTAATACGGAAAATTCCAGATTGATCAAGCCACTGCCGGCTTGCATTTGAGAACATACTGCTGGGCGTAGCAATATAGGCGTTATAAAAGTCCTTCTCGTAACGCTGATCACTCACACGGTAAACCAGGGACTTGGTATCAAATGGCGTTGCCACTGAAAATGCCCCCATCTTTAACCACAGAGGCGATTGCATCTTCCGCGGGGAGCCTGTACGTTCTGGCGCAACCAACCAATTCGCTGTATCAATTGGGGGTCGTGTTGGCGCACAGGCCAGCAAGGTCAATGCAATCAGCACAAGCAAAACGAAACCGGCAATGCGCTTAAAGAATAAAGTGGCGTTACTAGGCAATGAATTGATAGTGAGTAGGCTCATTTTTGTACTCCAGTCGTGCCAGTATTGGCTGGCAGTTGAATGCGCGCCGGTGGTTCGCCCCAAATTAAAGAGGATGGTGAGCGACTTGCAATTCGCATTAGGTCATTGAGCTGCTCACTGGCCTGCTTGAGATTTTCAATGGTGGTTGCAGTATCACCTTGGGCGCTGCTCAGCATTTGCCTCAGTACCACTGAGCTAGCAACCAGCTCTTGTGTCAATAACTCGAGCTCCGCATTACTCGTCACGCTATTCATTTTGGCAAGCAAGGTGTTTAGTTCCTGCACAGACTGGGCTATCCCTTGATTGCCTTTGCCGCTCCCTGCTAATACGGTATTAAGATTGCTGACCAGCGAATCAAATTTTTGCTGGGTTTCTGCCAAATTCAGTGTGCTTAAATTGGTCACTACTTTTTGTAAGCCAGTGAAGATCTCGTCCGCAGGGCTAGGCAAGGATGGAATAACTGGATATTCTGGTTTCCAGTTATAAGCGAGACTAGGATAGTCTGTATTGCGTCCCTCGAAATCGAGCTCAATGTAATTCACGCCGGTAATACCCATAGTCTTCACCTTGGCGCGTAAATTAGCAGCGACAAAACCATCCATTTCGCCCAACAGTTGTTTCGGGTCGCCATTAATCAGCATGCGAACAATCACATATTCTTTACGCTGCGTCAGCGGAACATTTTTTTCGTATACATCTCCCGTCAAACCAACGGAGATTACCTGCCCCACTTTAACGCCCCTGAAACGAACCGATGCGCCCTTATCTAAGCCCGTGACCGATTGCTTAATATAGGTTTCCACTTCAAATGTCTTCTGAAAGATTTGTCCGGATCCAAAAACCAGAATCAGGGCAATCAATGTGCTTATGGCAGCCAATACAAACAAGCCAAGGCGAAAGTAATTGGGATTGGAGTTGCTCATGCTACTTCCTTGCTCATAATGCGATTAAAGAATTGATGCACGCGTGGATCGGCACTTTGATCCCGCAACACTTTTGGATCCCCTTCGGCAATGATGCCTTTGCTTGCCTTATCCAACATAATCACCCGATTGGCGATGGAGTAGATACTGGCCAGCTCATGTGACACGATAACAAAAGTAATCCCTAAGTTTTGCGATAAATCCAAAATAGTGCGATCAAGGTCAGCCGAGGTAATCGGGTCTAGGCCCGCCGATGGCTCATCCAAAAACAGAATCTTCGGATCAAGCGCCATCGCCCGTGCAATCGCAGCACGCTTTTGCATGCCGCCGCTGATCTCGCTTGGCATATATTGCTCGTAAGGCAAAAGGCCGACTAGGTCCAATTTACAACGGGCAAGTAAATTCATTTGCTCGCGGTCGAGCGTGGTGTACTCCTCCATAAAAAGAGTCACGTTTTCCAGTAGGTTCATAGAGCCAAACAAAGCCCCCTGCTGGTACATCACCCCAAAGTGCGTCATGATTTTTTGGCGATCTTCGCCGTGGGCATTGGTAATGTCCTGGCCTTCAATCAGTACGCTGCCCGCTAGTGGTTCATATAAGCCAAATAGGTTTTTTAATAGGCTGGACTTACCGCAGCCTGAGCCACCCAGAATCACAAAGATCTCGCCTTCGTTCACCGAGAAATTGAGGTTTTGCAGCAGGACATTCTGCCCATAGCCAACCGAAAGGTTACGTACGTCAATGGCCGCCATCAGAAGTCCGTCTTATAAGAGATATAGGCAAACACACCGTCCACCAAGACAATCATGACAATACTGCTGACAACGGCGCGCGTTGCTGAAATACCGACTGCGGCTGCGCCCGTGCCGGTTTGCATACCGCGCATACACCCTACCGCCGCAATCACAATGCCGAATAACACCGATTTAGTAAGGCCTGAAAATATATCCTCGAGGTCCACGGTATTCAAGACACCATCGTAAAAGCTGGCCAGTGGCACACCATAAGCCACCATCGTGAGTGAAGAAGCAAAGATACTGACAATGTCGGCATACAAGGTCAAGATCGGCGCTACCAAGATGCCAGCAAGTACCCGCGGCACCACCAAGAAGCGCACGGGACTTAGGCCTCCGGTTACTAAAGCATCGACTTCACTATTGACCGTCATGGTGCCAATTTCGGCTGCGAATGCTGCAGAGGAACGCCCTGCCAATAAAATGGCTGTAATGAGCGGCCCCAGCTCTCGAAAGATCCCCAAGGCAACAATCGGCCCCACAAAAGTAATGGCGCCAAACTTTTGCATCCCAATCGCAGACTGAAACGACAGAATGACGCCAATCAGAAAAGCAACCAATCCAA